>JBBSJX010000332.1:0-4840 GCA_038256825.1 Chitinophagales bacterium | reverse complement strand
CACCTTGCCGTGGTAATTGATGCCGCCTCTATTGTACCTACACTGCACGAAGCCTACGAGATTATTGGCGAAGGCAATTATGGCTTTGCCGGTTTTATTGGCGGGCCATCAAAAACGGCTGACATAGAACAGGCATTGGTTTTGGGGGCGCATGGTCCCTTAACTATGACCGTTTTTATTGTTCAATAACCTTTGATGTATTTACTTTTCAATCCTCTTTTCATATAAAAAATAATTGCTGATGTCCAGGTTTAAAATTTCTATAGGTTCCTTAATGGTTCTTGCAATCTTGCTTATGGCTTTTAAAGCAAAGCAAAAGCACGCACAAGAAAAACCGGTAAAAGAAACCCTGCCTAATGTGGTCATCATTTTTATGGACGACATGGGATATGGTGATCCGGTTTGTTATGGTGGCGGCCCATACCAAACGCCCAATATTGATGCGCTTGCTGCAAATGGATTGCGCTTTACTAATTTTTATGTTGCCCAGGCAGTGTGCACAGCATCGCGCAGCGCTTTGCTTACGGGATGCTATCCAACTCGTATAGGCATTTCGGGAGCCATTAATAATGCTAGTAAGTTTGCCTTAAATACTGAGGAGCAAACCATCGCTGAGTTATTAAAGGATAAAGGCTATAAAACCGGAATGGTAGGTAAATGGCACCTGGGTCATAAAGTGCCCTATTTACCTTTACAACACGGTTTTGATGAATATTATGGTTTGCCTTATTCAAACGATATGTGGCCTCATGATTTTGATGGCACCCCAATAACCGATACAAGTTTATGGAAATCAAAATACCCTCCACTGCCTTTAATAGAAGGCAATAAAACAGTAAAAACTGTTGACTCATTTATCGATCAGGACCAGTTAACCACCGACTATACCACGAAGGCTGTTTCCTTCATAAAAAAGAATAAAAATAACCCGTTTTTTCTGTACCTCGCTCATTCCATGGTACATGTGCCCTTAGGTGTTTCTAATAAATTTAAAGGTAAAAGCGGGGCCGGCATGTTTGGTGATGTTATGGAAGAAGTAGATTGGTCGGTGGGTGAAGTGGTGAAGACCTTGAAGGATAATAATTTGCTTGATAATACACTCGTGATATTTACCAGCGATAATGGGCCCTGGTTAACTTTTGGCAACCATGCAGGCAATACAGCAGGCCTCCGCGAAGGCAAAGGAACTGCTTTTGAAGGTGGGTTAAGGGTGCCCTGTATTATAAGCTGGCCCGGTAAAATTAAACCCGGAACCGTAAGTAATAAGTTACTAACCACTATGGATGTTTTACCTACCCTGGTTAATATTTGTAAAGCTAAAATGCCCAAAAAGAAAATTGACGGTGTAAATTTTACAAGTGTATTAATGGGTGATATTAAAGCCAATCCAAGGGATGAGTTTGCTTATTACTACGATAAGAATAATCTGAAAGCCATAAGAAAGGGCAACTGGAAATTGGTGTTTGCGGCAACATCGCAAACTTATGGTTCACCGGCTACTATTGGTGGAGATAGATACCCCGGTAAATACGGCAATATGGAAGTGCCTTTAAGTTTATTTGACCTGGCAACAGACCCGGGTGAGGACAGGGACCTAAAAGAAAAATACCCCGATGTAGTAAAACAACTTGATATAATTGCTGATAAATACAGGAATGAAATAGGGGATGGTTTAACAAAAACCGAAGGGAAAGAGGTGCGGCCTGCAGGTGTGGTTAACTAATGGAAATTAAATCGACAACAAATAAACACCAGGTAAATTTAAATATCCGTTCTGTTGGGGGGGGCTGGTAGTAAGTTTAAAGTAAAATTTGTTGAGCAGATTTTACAACAGCACTAAAACGATTCCGCAACCTGTAAACGGCAAACCAGTTTTAATGACTTTAAAGTAACATTATGCGCCTGCTTCTAATAATTTTTATAGCTATACTGTTCAATCAAAATGTATTTACTCAATCCAATGTTGGCTATGTTGTAAAAGCAGGCCAGGTACCCAACAAAGTAATACCCGTGCAAGCCATGTATGTGTCGCCTGTATTTAAATCCGGAGTGGTGAATTTAAGGAACGGTACTGCTTCCAGGCAACTATTGAACTATAACATCATTTTGGACGAAATGCAGTTTATTGGATCAAAAGGGGATACGCTTACCATAGCAGAACCGGAAATGGTAAAGAGTGTAGCGTTTGATTCGTTTGTATACTATTATGATAAAGACTACCTGCAGGAGATAGCGAAAGTGGATTCTTTTAAGTTGGCTATTAAGCAATTTTTTGTTCAGACACCTTACAAAACCGGGGCGGGTTACGGAACTACTTCAGGTGCATCTGCAATAGCTACCTATACTAGCATTGGCATTGGTAACCGGCCCAGGGCAAACCTGCAGGTTGATAAAGATGTGGCCTTTCACAAACTTGCGGGCTTTTTTATAAGTGATCGTTTTAACCATTTTTTCAAGGCTGATAAAAAGACCTTTTTAAATCTTTTTCCTGAACGCAAAAACGGGATAGAAAAATATATAAAAGACAATAAAGTCAATTTTCTTAAACCGGAAGACCTGGTAAAACTTCTTGAATTTAGTACCCGTGATTAGTATTGCTTAAAACTGGTCAACGCAGATATTCGTTGTAAAATCCTTTTACCCTGCGAAATCCTTGTAAACGCTAATCAATACTCAAATAAATCATAATGACAAATCATTTAACGATAAACGGAAATTTACAGGAAACCTATAGCGATATTTTTACGCCTGAGGTATTGGGAGCACTCTCTACCTTGTCGTATTTTAATAAAGAAATAAAAGATGCGATGGCGGTACGGATTTTACGCCGTTCCGACAGGCAGCAACAACAAAAGCGGGTTCATTTTCTTAACCCCCATAATTATATTCCGCGAACCAATATAAAAGTGCAGGATGCCCGTGATGGAAAATTTGAAGGTGCCGTAATACCTGCAGATTTGCAGCGGCAATGGATACAGGGCACCGGTCCTGCTGCCAAACCCAATACGCCGGTTGAAAACAGTATTCGTAATGCTGCGTATGCGCTGCTTTCAGGTGCTGATGGGTGGATGTTTGACGGTGAAGATGCACTAGGCCAGGTAAACACCATGAGTTTAGATAACCAGCGTAATTTAAAATTGGCTATTAGTTACGATCCATTGTTTTTACAGGTAGCTGAAACTGTGGCCGGCGAAATGAACAGGTGGGCTACGGGTTTTTTGGGAAAACCCATCATTACAGATTGGAAAGAACAATTGAAGTTTACCACAAAAATATTTCGTGCAAGGGGTCTTCACCTGGACGACCGGCATGTTTTAGATGAAGATGGATTGGCAATGGCTGCTTCTATTGTAGATACAACGTTATATGTAGTAAACAATCACCGGGAGTTGAGAAAGGCAGGGTCCTCCATTGTTTTGTATTTACCCAAAATACAAACCGCCGGTGAAGCCGGACTATGGAACAACATGATCACCGCATTGGAAGAGCACCTGGGTTTACCTGTTGGAACGGTAAAGGTGTATGTGTTGGTTGAACAATTAGAGGCTACGCACCAGTTAATGGAAATACGTGCGGCGTTAGGAAAACATTTTGTAGGATACAACACCGGTCGGTGGGATTACATTAATAGTGTAGCGGATGCCATGGCCTGGGAGCAGGATTTTATTAACCCTGATATTGAAGCCATAACCATGACCTATGGCTATATGCGTAATTATGAAAACAGGGTGCGGTGTGCCGTAAATACCCCCGACCAGAATGGCAATTTTGCTTTATGGCAAGGGGGTATGGAACCCAATATCCCGGTGGGCTCAGCCGAAGGTGTTGCAGCCAGTATGAAAAAAGCGATTGCCGGTGCAGAACGTGAACAACGTGAAGGTGCCAGCGGCAAATGGGTAGC
The DNA here is from genome assembly GCA_038256825.1 of Chitinophagales bacterium. Classification (GTDB taxonomy): domain Bacteria; phylum Bacteroidota; class Bacteroidia; order Chitinophagales; family Chitinophagaceae; genus Segetibacter. The sequence continues at coordinate 939 of JBBSJX010000332.1, read as the reverse complement.
ACATTGGAAGATGGTACATATTGTACGACCCGTTTGGGAAAAGGTGGGTGAAGCAAATCAACTGGGCCGGGCATTTTTCAGGCTTACTTATACCAATGAAGATGCGAATGGATTGGTGTTAATTGAAGAAGCGCCAACCACCATAAGAGGCGCCCGTAACTTATTAAGCGTAGCACTGCAATATGGAAATGCATTTGGCCAGGGTATGCAGGCTGCCGCCCTTAAACCTGCCGACTTTTTTGGTAATGATGATATTTTGTACCTGATGGAAGATATGGCTACCGGCGAAATAAGGTTGAGTATTTTATGGGAATGGGTGCATAAAGGAGCCACCATTACCGAAGACGATCCACAAACAGGAACCAAAGCGGGTGATCGGTTTTCAATGGTTTTGTTTGAGTTGTTATTAAATGAAGAATATGAAAAATTACTGCAGGCAGATAATAAAGATGTATTTGATCATTCTAAAAACACCACACTGCCCATAGCCATGGAAATAGCGGTCGCCTATATTAGCAGCCCATTAAAATTGCCCTGGTTTATTGACCTGCTGAATATTAACCTGAACAACATGGATCTGGACGTTGCTAAGGAAAGAATAAAAAAGTATACGGATGTTTTTAAAAAAGATGGTACCCGGATAACAGAAAACCTTGATTTTGTAAAAAAAGCTCAATAGCCTTATACCGTTGCAGTGTGCGACGCAACGGCTGCCGGGGAACCCTGCAAAAGCCGGCTACCAAAAAATCTTTCACCTGAATTCAAAAAGCCCCGGCTATTGCAAAATGGTCGGGGTCTTTTTTTTAATTTTTAATTTTAATTAATACTAAAATAGTTCACAACCTTAATCAAAAAGCCCCGGCTACTGCAAAATGGCCGGGGTCTTTTTTTTAATTTTAATTTTTATTTTTTTATTGATACTAAATTAGTTCACAACCT
>JBBSJX010000331.1:0-4856 GCA_038256825.1 Chitinophagales bacterium | reverse complement strand
TTTTAAATGCCGGGCTAAAAACAAACAAGTAACAGCTTGTGTGCTTCGCCAGGCAACATTGCAACGTACAGACTATAAAAATTTCCGGGCTTTGATATCACGTGTTTGTTTTCTACACGCCCGTTATATAAATTTCTTAACGCTGTTTTTATGAGGCCGCCTGCCGTGATTGAATTGCGATATATGTTTGGTCGTTTTACAAAAACTCCGGAAAGCCGCATAGGCGTCAACTTAAAACTTCAACCATTACGCTAAAAACATTACCAGGCAATGGATTGAGTGGAAAGTGTCGTAAATAAAGCTTAAGAATTAATAGAAATTTATCCAAAGGAAATAATGTGAAAAAAGCTGCCATAAAATATGCGGTACAAGTGAGTGACACAACGATGTCCAATAGAATTTCTCTTGTTCGTCCAATAAAAAAAAATCCTTAAGTTGACGCCAATACGGAAAGCCGGGACAGACCGGTAAACTATTACGTTGCTTTGAAAAACTGCTTTTGAACCGTTGCGATGCATCGGAAGCAACGATGCATTATTAAAAATCAAATGCTGGTAACCAAAAAAAATATATGCAGTGCCGTTGTATAAAAGTATGCTTACAAGGTTCAAACTCATTTGTATTTACTGAGCCTTAGGCTTTCTGTTCCCAAATCTGCACCAGGTTAACCAATACTTCCACGGCCTTTTCCATATCCTTTACGCCAATCCATTCTTTTTTACTGTGAATGCCTTGCATACCTGTAAACAGGTTGGGACTGGGGAGCCCCATAAAACTAAGCCGGCTACCATCGGTGCCGCCGCGGATGCTTTGCATGCGCACTTTTACACCGCTTTTTTTATAGGCTAAAGCGGCATACTCCGTTACATGCGGATGTTGATCCAGCACCTCTTTCATATTACGGTATTGCTCCACCACCTTAAATTCCATTTTAGCTTTTGGGTGTTTGCGTAAAACCTTTTCAGCAATTTCCTGTAAGCGCTCCGCGTTTTGCTCCAGGCCTTCTCGGGTAAAATCGCGTACGATAAATTCGATGGTTGCTTTTTCAGCTATACCGTCAACGCGTACCGGGTGTACAAAACCCTGTCGCTTTTTAGTGGTTTCGGGGCTAAATTCCTTTTTAGGTAATTCTGCCAGAATTTCGCCGGCAATTTTTAAGGCATTTACCAGGTGGCCTTTAGCATAACCGGGATGGGCGATAACGCCATGAACGGTAATGTAGGCACCATCAGCACTAAATGTTTCATCTTCCAGCATGCCTTGCTCGCCACCATCCAGCGTATATCCAAACTCTGCACCCAGCTTTTGCATATCAAGGTTGGTGGTGCCGCGGCCCACTTCTTCGTCGGGGGTAAACAAAATTTTAATAGTACCATGTTTTACCTCGGGGTGGGTCATTATAAAATGGGCCATATCCATAATTTCGGCAACGCCTGCTTTATCGTCGGAGCCCAGCAAAGTGGTGCCGCTGGCAGTAATAATGCTGCTGCCTTTATGTTCTTTTAAATAGGGAAATTCTTTGGTGGTCAATACCTGGCTGTGATCGTCGGGTAGTACAATATCTTTTCCCTTATAATTTTCGTGCACAATGGGTTTTACATTGGTGCCGCTGCAATCGGGCGCCGTATCCACATGGCTGCAAAAGCAAATAACCGGTACCTGCTTTTCGCTGTTGGAGGGGATGGTTGCATATACATACCCAAATTCGTCCATGGCTGCATTGGTAATGCCCATGGCCTGTAATTCAGCTGCTAATAAGCGGCTCAGGTCTTTTTGCTTTTCGGTTGTGGGCGACGATTTGCTTTGCGGATCGCTTTGGGTATCCACCTGCACATAGCGTAAAAATCTTTCGGCAGCCGTAAACTTATATTGATGGAACATTGTACTTATTTTGGTGGCAAATTAATTGAAAGGATTTAGTGGTTAAAAAAAACTATTTGTTATCCAGAACATGCTTTTTATAAAACGCAATTGTATTTATGAATCATCCCTATAAGCCATTAATAAAACAAGGTTGGTTGCGTGCTTTATTGTTTTTACTGCCCTGGCTGGTATGTACCATGGTATTTGAATTAGCTGCTTCGTTTATAATTGTGGAGGTTTTTAAAATGGAACAAGCTCCTTTAGGCGATAATCTACAATCGTTACTAAAATACCTTATGATTGTGCCGGGTACTGTGTTGTTAATATGGATATGGCGTAAGATTATTGATAAGGAAGACTTGTTAAGTTTAGGATTTAGGTGGAAGGGATTTGAAAGCGAGGCCATTCTGGGATTTTTAACTGCTCCGCTTTTGTTGGGCGTAGGTACTTTGGTGTTGGTTTTATTGGGTTATATAAGTTACAGCGGTGTTGAATTTGATCCTATGCAGTTGACTATTGAATTTGTTCTGATGTTTTTAATATCCTTTGCTGAGGAACTGGTGGTAAGAGGATACCTGTTGAACAACCTGCTTCAATCGTTAAATAAATGGGTAGCGCTGGGTAGTTCGTCCGTGTTTTTTGCCTTAATGCATTTATCCAATCCCGATGTTACGGTATTGTCGTTTGCCAATATTGTTGTGGCGGGCTGCCTGCTCGGCATCAATTATATTTTTACTAAAAACCTCTGGTTTGGTATCTTTTTACATTTTAGCTGGAACTTTTTTCAAGGCCCCATTTATGGATACGAGGTAAGTGGTATAAAACTCACCTCGTTATTTCAGCAAAGTATTCAGGGGCCTGCATTTTATTCGGGCGGTCCTTTTGGTTTTGAAGGATCTTTTTTTTGCCTGCTATTACTTACCATAGCGCTTTTGTTTTGGGCAAACAGGTTTTACAAAAGGGCTCACGTTGGCGGGTTACCCTAATGATTAAGCGATTTAATAAACGAAAGGCAACTTTCGTAATTGCTTTACAATCAGTGAATATTTATTGCTGATATAAGGAATTTGATCCCCTTATGTTTGTAAATTTCTATTGTAAAATCTACCTTACCTATTCTAAACCCCAAAAAATGAAAAAGTTAATTATCGGTTCACTTGTCGGCGCCATTCTTTTGTTTGGATGGCAGGCCGTTGCTCATATGTTTATGCATCATCACGATGCAAGTTATCAACAAGTATCCAATGAAAATGAAGTAATGACTGCCTTAAATGCCGGCATTAAAAAGGAAGGACAATACATGGTTCCCGGTATGGATATGAATGGTACAGATGAGCAACTACAACAATACGATACAAAAATGAAAGGACGGCCCTGGGCAATGATAACCTATCACCCGGTTTATGAAAATGATATGGCTATGAGCAGTTTTCGCAGTTTTGTTACCGCCTTTTTATGTGTGATGATTTTTATTGGTATTATAGGAAAAAACCCGGGATCGTTTATGACGATATTTTTTAAGGCAGTAGGCTTAGGGTTACTGGCCTTTTTGTTTGTATGGTACAATCAGAATATATGGATGCAAACCCCATGGGAAGTTATAAAAGGCGAGCTGATTGATTTGCTGGTAGCCTGGGGATTATGCGGGTTGTGGTTGGGCTGGTACCTGAATACCGGCCCCACCGAAATTGAAAAAAGATATAGCACCGTTTAATATCGCTAAAGCAATTTAAAACGATACAAAATAAAAAGTCGGCTCCATTTCGGAGCCTAAAGAATGGGAAACATAAAAATTAAGATTCTTCTGTTCTTGGTTGACAAAAAAAATTTTAATATAATGAAGTACCAAAATTTAGGGCAGAACATCGGAGGAATATACAATTGATAGCTGCCAATAGCGGTTCGGACGTTTTTCAATTGAGCATTCGTTGTTAACTTGTACTTTATATTTCCAATTTAGCTTCAGTTCCGTGTAAAACCGGCTATGAATTCCCTAAATTTTGGCCATGAAGAATGTTGGTGGCAATTATTCAAATCACAATTATGATTAAAAAAGTGCTTTATATAATAGCTGCTGTAATGGCTACGTTAGTGGGTCTATACCCTTTTATTTATTTCTTTATAGATCGAAAATTTGGATTGTTACAATCAAAAAGTGATGCTCTGTTAAACAATGTTTTTTGGAATATTGAGTTTTATATGCACATCACATTAGGGGGCCTTGCTTTGCTAATAGGTTGGACACAGTTTATAGTAAAATGGCGCACAAACCAATTAAAATTACACAGACAAATTGGTAAAGTCTATGTGACTGCATCTTTACTTAGTGCAGTGGCAGGCATGTACATTGCTTTATATGCAACAGGTGGCATTATTGCTTCGTTAGGATTTATATGTTTAGGAATTACCTGGTTTTATACTACTTTGACGGCTTACATCGAAATAAAGAACAGGCGAATTGTTGAACATGAAAAGATGATGATTTTTAGTTACGCTGCTTGTTTTTCGGCAGTAACTTTACGAGTATACCTTCCTCTTTTAATTATATTATTTCATGACTTTGTTATCGCTTATTTAATTGTATCCTGGCTTTGCTGGATACCTAACATAATAGTTGCGTACTTTTTAGTAAAACAACTTCAAATAAGAAAAGACAGAATTGCCACAAATAAAATTATTGCGGCAATTAGCACTTTACATTGAAGCAATCGTCTTCAGCTCCACATCAGCCGTAGTTTCGGAACCGATTAATTTACAAATAAAGCCAGGCAAAAGATATTATCTTCATTTTCATTAACAAAAACAGGCTGTAGTACCGGGCAGGACGTTATTAAATTAACTTTTTGCGCAAATACTCGAACCTTAACGGTTGTGCTGCGGCGACTTTGTAACCATTTGCAAAAAAGAAAAATATGGAAAATGAAATTAAGGATGACTGGTATGCAGATTTTTTCCAGGGAATAAATTGTGAACTATGGGAAAATGCAATTCCA
>JBBSJX010000330.1:0-4864 GCA_038256825.1 Chitinophagales bacterium | reverse complement strand
CCGGTTCAGCTACATTTAAAGGAAGTTTTTTATATGCATTAATTAAAATAATACGATGGCCATTGAACAATATTTACTGGATGATTTTAATGAGCAACATTTAGCTGAACATAAACGCAGGTTTACATTTGCAGCTTCGGGCATCAATAATATTGATGCAGTAATGCAAAAAATAATTGACTTCCATGTGGCCATACCAAGCTGGGCATTGGGAACAGGGGGAACCCGTTTTAGCCGTTTTACCGGCGGTGGAGAACCCCGCACGCTGGAGGAGAAAATGGAAGATGTTGGATTGCTGCATCAATTAAGCAAATCTGCAGGAGCCATCTCGTTACATATTCCCTGGGACATTCCCGGAAACATTGCTTCAATAAAAGCGCTGGCTGCACAATATGATTTACGTTTTGATGCGGTTAATTCAAACACGTTTCAAGACCAGGCAGAACAGGAGCATAGCTATAAATTTGGATCGTTACAGCATGTTGATAAAAAAGTACGCAAACAAGCCATTGATCATAATATTGAAGTGATACAACATGGGGTGAGCCTGGGTTCAAAATCGTTAACCGTTTGGCTGGCGGATGGTTCCTCTTTTCCGGGGCAATTAAATTTTAAAAAAGCATTTCAAAATACGTTGGAGAGCCTGCGTCAAATTTACGCCGCGCTACCGGCCGACTGGAAAATGTTTATAGAGTATAAAGCTTATGAACCAAATTTTTATTCAACTACTGTAGCAGATTGGGGGCAATCTCTTTTACTTGCAACCAAGCTGGGCCCTAAAGCCTTTACCCTGGTTGATCTGGGCCACCACCTGCCCAATGCAAACATCGAACAAATTGTATCGCTGCTTTTAATGGAGGGAAAACTGGGGGGTTTTCACTTTAATGATTCAAAATATGGTGATGATGATTTAACTGTAGGTAGTATTAATCCCTACCAGTTATTTTTAATTTTTAATGAGCTGGTACAGGGGCTGGATGAACACGGAATTAATCATGCATCAGGCTTAGGATGGATGATTGATGCATCGCATAATGTAAAAGATCCATTGGAAGATTTATTGCAATCAATTGAAGCCATAAAAATTGCCTATGCCCAGGCCTTATTGGTTGATGTTAATGCATTAGAAGCTGCACGAAATAATAACGACGTTGTTGCAGCAGAAGGAATATTACAAAATGTTTACAGAACAGATGTTCGTGCATTGGTTGCCGAAGCAAGGTTGCGTTCTGGCGGAGCTTTGGATCCTTTGCAATTATTCAGAAAACAAAATGTAAGACAGCAATTAGTTAAAACCCGCGGATCAAAAACTGTAGCAACCGGTCTTTAAACCAAAAGTATTTAAACATGCCAGCCGAACCCGTAATAGCCATTTTTGACATTGGCAAAACCAATAAAAAATTATTTTTATTTAACCAGCTTTATAAAATTGTGTACGAAGTGGCCGGCCGCTTAACCGAAACGGTTGATGAAGATGGTTATCCTTGCGAAGATGTTGAAAAATTAGCTGACTGGGTTTTTGAGGCAATTAAAACGGCCACCAGCAAAACTGAATTTGATATAAAGGCAATTAATTTTTCAGCTTATGGAGCCAGCCTGGTTCATGCTGGAGAGGATGGTATACCGGTTTGCCCATTATACAATTATTTAAAGCCATACCCTGAAGAATTACAAAATCGTTTTTATAAAACTTACGGCGGTGAAGAACAATTTACTTTTGAAACCGCTTCGCCCATTTTAGGTAGCCTTAACTCGGGGATGATTTTATACCGGCTTAAATACGAGCAGCCTGCATTGTTTGCTAAAATTAAATATGCCTTTCATTTACCTCAGTATATCTGTTACCTGGTAACCGGCAATGCGTATTCGGATATTACCAGTATTGGTTGCCATACCAACCTTTGGAATTTTATAAAAAATGATTACCACGATTGGGTGTACAAAGAGGGAATTAATCATAAACTTCCTCCCATTGTTGATTCAACCAAAATAGATACCATTCAATTTGAAGGAAAAGATTATTTAACGGGTGTTGGTTTGCATGATAGTTCGGCTGCATTAATTCCTTACCTGTTAAGTTTTAAAGAACCATTTATTTTAATATCAACAGGAACCTGGTGTATCAGTTTAAATCCGTTCAATAACCAGCGATTAACAAAGGATCAATTGGCATGTGATTGCCTGTTGTATAAAACATACGAAGGAAATCAGGTAATGGCATCCAGGCTGTTTGCAGGTAACGAACATGAAGTGCAGGTAAAACGACTGGCAGCATTTTACAATGTTGCGGAAGACTATTATAAATCTATAACATTTAGTTCCGAGCTTTATTTACAGGTAAAGGATGATCGTGCAGCAATAAAAAACACGGATGATACGATTACGCTTTTAAAAAACTCAATGTTTGGATTACGCAATCTTTCTGAAATTCCTGGTTACGCAGTAGCGTATCATCAGTTAATAGCAGATATAATTTCTCAGCAATACATCTCTACTCAACTCGTATTGGAAGGCACTGAAGTAAAACAGCTTTTTGTTGACGGTGGTTTTAGCAATAACACTGTTTATATGAATCTTCTTTCCAATAAATTTCCACAACTTAAAGTTTATGCTGCTTCAATGGCACAGGCTACCGCATTAGGTACGGCATTGGTTATGCACGAGGCGTGGAATACCAAAAGCTTACCGGAAAATCTGGTAGAATTAAAATTTTTCGCTCCCCAATCTCCATTCCAAAACGATAAGAATTAATTGAATTTAAACTCCTGATACCCCGTAAAAAAAAGTTGAAAACCATCATAGATTCATTGCAGTTTTTTCGGAGCCGGGCAAATTTTCATCTTTGAGTATAAGCATGCGTGGTATAGAGTATCTATCTAATTAATACCGTTGTGCCTTTGGCATTATATTCTCTTCCATCCAGCCCAATACATTGTAGCATCCAAACAATGGTTTGTGTAGTTTGAAAAACACCTTTATAATTACCATCCCAACCGGGTAAGGGATTTTTTGTTTCAAAAATTAATACGCCCCAACGATTAAATATTTTAAAATAATTAACCGTTCTTACTCCGCGTAAAACCGGGCGCAGGTAATCATTTTTTCCATCCTGGTTGGGAGTAAAAGCTGTAGGCACAATTAACTCCACATTTTTTATGGTTTTTACAAACTGGGTATCAACCGTTATACAGCCTGCTTTGGTTGTAATTTCAATTGTATAATTCTTATCCTGCCCGCCTGTAAAAACAGGTGTAAAACTTATTGCATTGTCCAGGTATGTTTTGGGATCCCATAAAACCTTTTCACCAATTGGCCTTGCATCTAAAGTAATAGGTTCATTTACGATGGCATATTGAATAGGATAAGTTATCCCGGGCTGCTCTTTTTCGATAACTATTGGTTGTTTTTTGGTACTGATAATACAACCTTCTGCATTTTTCAAATCAGCGTAATAAGTTCCGGAAGAGTTAGCACTATACCTTGTTTGCTGAGCCCCAACGAGCGGATTTCCATTTTTAAACCATTGAATACTAAGAGTGGGTTTTACTATAAATACGGAACTGTCTCCGTAATCGAGACAATAATCTGTTTTTCCAAGCAGTACTAGCAAAGTGTCAATCAATGAAGCTTTCACCAGCACCGTGTCATTTGTTCTACAACCTCCTCCCAAACTTCCGGTTGTAACAATATAAGTTGTGTTTTTTTGTGGTGAAGCAAATGGATTGGCAATTTCATAATTGTTTAATCCTATGGATGGTGTCCATTCGTAAACCAATCCCTGCATAGGACGGGTACCAATAGGCACGCGGTTGAGATTGCACGATAAAGTATCTCTGCCGGCATCGGCCGTTACTTTTAAATCATTGGTAAGTTTGGTAAAAAAAGTTTTGGTACATCCATATCCATTAAAGGGTGTAAGGCGTACCGCCAAGGTTTTGCCCGATGTAAAATTGATAGGTAAGGAAAGCTTTTGATTGTTTCCTAAAACGTTTGCTAAGGAGCTGTCGTACCACGTGTAACCCTGGTAGCCATAAGGAGCGGTAACATTTACCAAAGTGTCGTCGGGGCAATAGCTGGAGCCTTCAAAACTGTTAGTGCATTCGCTGTTTACATCAATGTAGGCGTAGCCAAAATGCCGGCGAAAAGTACAATCAGCGGTTTTAAACATCAGCCTGATGGTTTTGCCTGCATTTCCCGATAAATCCACAGTTACTGCCGACCAATCTTTATACAAAACAGTAGTTGTATCGGTAGTACTTGACACCTGGAAACCGGGAAGGGAAGTGCCTAAAGCAATAAATGTGAAAGAGGCGCAATCTATCAGGCGGTTTTCTTTTACATCCATGATTTCAATTTCCATTCTTGGCTGTTCACTTTCGCGGTGATTGGGAGCCTGGAAAACAACTGCGTAGTGATATATGAGGGAAAATGAATTATCGTTTGCCGGGATGGTGAATTCGTACGATATTCCTTCAGCTTCGCCGCCACCACGGGCATTACCTAATTTTATTGAATGACCACTGCCATTGGGGCAAATCACCGGAAATTTTCCATAATAGTCTACTTCGGCAGAGGGGGCGGAGTACATGGTGTGCTTATCGAACACCGGCCCGCTGGAAGAAGCTAAGGAAATGACGTTATTATTTTCAACAGAGGCAGTAAACCCGGTATAACAGGTCCAGCCATTAAAAGTACCCGTTTCAAAATCAATATTTGGGGGGCAGGTTTGCGATTGGGATGCCGTAGTATTAAGTAGGTAAATAAAAAAGATTAATAAACATCGCCGATTGCTTTTTATTAATCCCGAAATGAGTTTACCAGCTTCCACTTACCTTAACTTTTGCTATTCAAGGTAAACTAATTT
>JBBSJX010000329.1:0-4884 GCA_038256825.1 Chitinophagales bacterium | reverse complement strand
GCCAATGTTCCCTATTTTGCATTTAAACAATATGGGTTTACTAATGCTGTATTAGAGGGAAAGGGAAACCTGGATAAACTACAATTGGATGGGGATATAGGTAATATACAAGTTAGCGACAGCACCTTTTTCCCCAATACTACCTTAAGTATATTATCGAAAAAAGATGTTTCGCAGGTTAGTATTAAAGCTAAAGCCAGTAATACTTTAAACGAACTTAACCTGAATGCCGATGTGCACACTTTAGAGGATGGTGTACGCATAAAGTTCAACCCATCGGATTTTGTAATTAATGATAAACGATGGGTACTGGAGAAAGAAGGCGAAATTGTAGTTAGAAAAAGATTTGTTTCGGCCGACAATGTACGTTTTACCCAGGGCGACCAGGTTATTGAAGTTGCTACCGATCACGATAACGAATTTGACCAGAGTAACCTGGTTGTAAACCTTCGTAATATAAACATTGGCGACTTTTCGCCTTTTATCAGCCGCGATTTAAGATTGGAAGGATTGGCTAGTGGCTATGTTACCCTCAAAGATTTTTATGGGAAATTTGGAATGGAAGCCAACCTGCTGGCCAACCAATTCAGGTTAGACAATGACTCCATTGGGATCATAAAAATTAAAAGTGACTACAATAATAACACTGGAAAGATTTCATTTGGCATTGAATCGCCCAATGATTTATACAATTTTTTGGCTAATGGTTCATACAATTTAAAGGATTCGATTGGCGAACCATTAAAAACCAATTTTAAGCTAAACGATACCAGGGTAACCATCGTCAATAAATTTCTTTCCACCGTATTTACTGATATTGATGGCTTAGCCACCGGTGAATTACAGATAAATGGAAGTTTTAAAAGCCCTGAATTATTAGGAAGGATTGCTTTAAGAAAAGGTAGCCTGCTGGTAAATTTTACCCAGGTAAAGTACGCAATCGATTCGGCCGTTTTTGTTTTTGAAGATGGGCTGATTGATTTTGGGAAGTTCAAAATCAAAGATAAATTTGGCAACACGGGAAATGTTTCCGGAAAAATTTACCAGAAATTATTTAAAAATATTCGCTACGATTTTGATTTGAACACCAATAAGTTGTTGCTTATAGACACGAAGGCAAAAGACAATGCACAGTTTTATGGCAACGCTATTGGCAAGGCTACCCTTAGCCTTACCGGCCCCCAGGAAAATATGCACATGGTTATGACGGGCGAACCAACCGACAGTTCGCACATCTACATTCCCACAACCACCACACGCGAAAGTGCAGAAGCCGACTTTATTGTTTTTAAACAATATGGTACCGAAATGAAAGTTTATAACCCTAAAGGAGTCACCAATGTTATAGTTGACCTGGATTTAACAGCAAATCCTCTTGCAAAAATTGATGTTATTTTAGATGAACTAACCGGCGATATTATAAAAGCAAACGGCTTTGGACGATTAAAAATTCATGCAGGTACCACGGATAACTTAACCATTAATGGCCGATACGAAGTTCAAAAAGGTAGTTACGATTTTAACTTTCAATCATTTATCCGCAAGCCATTTATTTTAAAACCCGATGCAGGAAGCTATATTGAATGGAACGGTGATCCATACAATGCCAAAATAAATATTGAAGCCTTATACGTAGCTGAAAACGTACGCCTGGGCGACCTTGTAGGTAACCAACAACTGGGAGGTGCAGTGCAAGGTTATAAAGGCGATGTGTATGTGTTGGCCAAACTAACCGATAACCTTCAAAAGCCCACTATAAAATTTGAGCTTGATTTTCCCACAGGTACGCAAATAAAAAACGATGAAACATTTAACCAGTTTCTTACCAAGCTGGAGCAGGACGATAACGAAATGTTGAAACAGGTAACCTACCTGATTGTTTTTGGACAGTTTGCGCCTTACGGCGAAGGCAGAAACCTGGGAAGCAATTTCACAACGCTGGGCTTCAATACCATTTCCGAAATGATATCGAAACAGGTAAACAACGTTGTTTCAAATCTTTTATATAAAATTACCGGCGACCGCAGTTTACAGTTTGACGTAAGCACTTCGCTTTACAATAGTTCCAGTTTATTTAGTGGAAACGTTACCGCCAGCAACATCGACCGGCAGCAGGTGAACTTTAAACTGGGCTATGGCCTGTTTAACAATAAAGTGGTAATTACTTTTGGCGGCGACCTTGATTTTAAAATGGGTAGCAATACCACCACCTCGCAGGCGCTCGGTAATTTTCAGTGGTTGCCCGATCTTACTGTTGAAATTATTTTAACCCAGGACCGAAAACTGAGGGCCATCATTTTTAGCCGAAACAACCTCGACATTTCTTCGGGCGATGTAGGTCGCCGCAACAGGCAAGGCGTAAGTATATCGTACAGGAAAGATTTTCCGGCAATTATTACCGAAACAAAACCCGAAGCGGATAAACCCAAAAACACGCCGCAGGTAGTTAACCAGCCAAAAGGCAAATAAATTAATTATTTTTTTGTGGATACCAGCTTTATATGGCCCAGCAACATCGTTGCGTCGCAATCACTTCATCGGCAAACCTTTATGGAGCTTTTTATAGTAAATTGTTATTGATGCGATAAAACAAAAATGCTGCAAAAAGCACCCCGGTACAAGTGAGTGACACAACGATGTTGAGCATTTATACTAATGCCGGCTCCCAAATAATTCCTACAATAAATCCATTATAATTTTACTTAACACCCCTAACTTTCATAGGCAGCACAAACACGCTTTCGGATGCGGTAATGAATAACTGGTTCCTGTTTTTGCCGCCAAAAGTTACATTCGCGGTCCAGTTTACCGGCACTTTAATTTGCTCAATTAATTGGCCGGCACTATTGTAAACGGTAACGCCTTTGCCGGTTAAGTAAATATTTCCTTCATTGTCAATTGTCATTCCATCGGAGCCTTGCGGCACAAAAAGTATTGGATTTTCAAGCAGGCCATTTTCCAATATATCATACCTGTAAGTTTTATTACCGCCAATATCGGCAACGTACAAATATTTGCCATCGGGGGTACCAATTATGCCATTGGGCTTTACTAAATTACTTGCCACCATCTGGGGTATCGTGTTACCTTTTGCCAGTAAGTATACCATTTGGCCATCAAGTTCCGATGAGGTAGTACGGGTCCAGTAATCCCGTTTATAAAATGGATCGGTGAAGTAGATATTACCATTAGGGTGTATCCATAAATCGTTAGGGCCATTAAATAACTTGCCATTAAAACCCGATACCAAAACTTTTGCTTTGCCATTTTTACCGATTGACCAGAGCTGGTTGTTTTCGTCGGCCGCCGAAATAAGTTCTCCCTTTTTGCCAAAAAACAACCCGTTCGATCTGCCCGTATTTTCCATAAAAAGGCTCAGGTTGCCTTTCGTATCGTACTTCCAGATTTTGTTATTGGGTTGATCGGTAAAGAAAATATTTCCCTTTTTGTCAACAGCAGGGCCTTCGGTAAATTTAAACTGGTTGGATATTAATTTTAACTCGCCGCCATCGGCAATAATGCTGCTTCTATTTATTGGAGTAGTTTGAGATTTGGCTATCAAAACAATAAAAAAACACGATAAAACCATCCCCAATTTTTTAAGGTTAACAATCATACCATTCATATTTGCAGATTTAGTTATTAATTCAAATGTGTAAAAAAAGAAATTTAATGCGAATGCTTAAACAATTTGTTTAAAACTCAATGCTTCCTGTAACGCCCCAGGCGAAGAAAAATGAATAACCTGAATTCCCAATTGTTCAGCAGCTTTTACGTTTCGTAAATTATCATCAATAAAAAGTGCTTCCCCTGCTTTTATATTATAACGATTAAGTAAAATGTGGTAAAATTCGGCTGTAGGTTTCCGCATTTTTTCAGCTCCCGACACAACGATGCCATCAAACCAACTTAAAAATTCATATCGTTCCAATGCAACGGGAAAAGTTTCGTTTGACCAATTGGTTAAAGCATACAATTTATATTTGCCCTTTTGTTTCAGGTCCCATAAAATTTGGACTGTATCCGCAATGGGGCCACCCAACATTTCAACCCACCTCTCGTAAAACGCTCTTATGTGCGGCTCTTTATCAGGATGTTGCTTAACCAGCAAATTTGTTGCTTCATCCAATGGGCGGCCGGCATCCTGCTCCTCATTCCAATCAGCAGTACAAACATTTGCTAGAAAATGTTCCATTTCTGCTTCATCCTCAAAAATGTTTTTATACATATACTTAGGATCCCAGTCAATTAAAACGCCTCCTAAATCAAAAATGATAGTATTGATCATCGATTTTGTATTATTAAAATTAGATATAGCTAATTACCAGGTTTAAAGATAACCGCAAAATTAATGTGAAGAATATGGAGGTAAAAACAGATAAATACGAAAACGCAATTAAATGAACCTTTTTTTAAAAATTGATGTGGTACAATTATTTAGACCATTCATTCAAGTTAAAAAACAAATGTATACATCATGAAAAGATTATGCTTATTAGCGGCCGTTTTATTTGCAGTAGCATGTAATTCAGGAGAAAATAATACTGAAGGACAGGAATTGGATAGCGCAACTAATTCAAATACAGAAAAAAATTATAACGATAACCCTATGCGTAACCGGGATACTACCACTAATTTAATGGAGGATACAATGAAAGGGTTTAATGACAGCATGCAGAAAAGATAAGAAAGCAGTTGAGGATAGTTTATAGCACTCTTGTAGGGCAGGCCATCTGATTTTTTCCGTACCCACCCCCATTTTCAAACCAGTTCATACGAATGCTCATTCTAACAAGGCCAAAGTAATAAAAATCTTTGTCCTTAGCTCCACCACGAGTAATACCCTCTTGTGGATAGGGTTTCGGATTGGATTTTAATTCATCG
>JBBSJX010000328.1:0-4887 GCA_038256825.1 Chitinophagales bacterium | reverse complement strand
GGGAAACATATCGTATAACGACCTGGGCTTGCTGGCATGCACCAGCACGCCGCAGTTACCAGTTTTGCCGGCAAACCTGTAAACTATCTCTAAGCGGTAATTTTCATAACTGGAATCTGTAATCAGGTGTCCGCCGGGCGTACCCAGGCTAACCAACATGCCGTTGCGCACAATATATGGAAATACCAGTTTAGGATCCTTATCCAATGCTGGCACATCGGCATGCCATCCTTTTAAATCATAACCATTGAAAAGACTTTTTGATTGAGCTTTAAGCGGGCTGTTTAAAATAACACAAGCAACTATCAACAAAATGCAGGAAAACTTCATATAGAGGGTATTAAATTTTTATGTATTTAGGGGTTATGAAAATAAGCGATTCTTTATGGATAATTTTTAAATATTACATTTAAATAATTTGCACCTTTAACCGGCATCAAAACAGCCCAGCACTTATTTAATACCACGGCAAAAATGTATGATTACCTGCTGACAACGAATACCTTTATTAATTTTTAGTATTTTTAATTTATGACTGTATTAGCTATCTACAACCAGAAAGGCGGCGTTGGAAAAACTGCCGCAACAGTAAACCTTGCCTACCAATCGTCTGTTGAGGGAAACAGAACTTTGTTATGGGATCTTGATCCGCAGGGTGCCGCCGGGTTTTATTTTCAAACTGAATCAACAGTTAAAAATGAAGCCAGAAAGTTGCTGACCACCGAGATGGATTTATCAAAAGCCATCCAGGATTCAGGTTACGAAAACCTGGAACTGATTGCCTCTGATATATCGGCCCGAAATGCGGATGTGATTTTAAACGAAATTAAAGGCGGCAAAAAAAGATTAAAGTCGGTTTTAACCCCTTTTAAAAATGAATACGATGTGATCATCCTGGACTGCCCTCCCGGCTTGTCGTTATTGCACGATCATATTTTTAATGCGGCTGATTGGGTGCTCATGCCCAATATTCCCACCACGTTAAGCATGCGGAGTTTTGAGGCGGTGCGCGAACATTTTAAGGACAACAATTTGGATGAAAACAAAATAAGGGGCTTTTTCAGTATGGTGGACCACCGCAAAAACATGCACCACGAAATAATAAATGAGTACCACCGTAATAAAACCTTCTTTAAAAACTACATTCCTTACTTAAGCGATGTGGAAAAAATGGGTACGCAACTGGCGCCTGTGGCTGCCTATGCCAACAGCAGTTATGCTGCCCAATGTTTCCGCGATTTGTGGAAGGAAATAAAGAAAACAACTTTAAAATCAGTATAATTATTGGTGGAGCCAACAGTTGTTTAATAATTAAGCATTGTTGGAGCCTGACCGACAACTGGCGGTTCACTCACTTGTACGGTAGTTACAATATGGTACATAACGTAAATTTATTCGTTACGCATCTCACCGTTTTTTAAGCATCTGTATAAATATTGTTGCGCGATGCAATACCGTAAAAGAGTGCGACGCAACGGCTGCCGAACAAAGATTAAAAGCCAGGTACCAAAAAATTATTATTAAAGAAACGCTTTATAATTATAGAAAGCATTTGTAAAACATTCACATTATGAGAAGGGAAATAACATCGTGGTATAGCCAGGCAGTTAACCGCGATATGCCTATTGTATCGTACGGGCATTATGGTTTTGCTTTGTTGTTGATACCTACAGCGGCAGCAGATTTTTTGGAGTACGAACGCTTTCAATTAATTAATTCGATGGCACCATTAATAAACAGTGGTAAGCTGCGGGTGTTTAGCATAAACAGCTTTAACCTGGATAGCTGGATGAATTATGATATGCAACCGGAACACAAAGCAATTAACCACAATAAGTTTAATGAGTATGTTTTTAACGAGGTCATACCTTTTATACGCAATGCTACCAGTAACGAAACCATGATTTATTGCTGTGGCGCCAGTTTTGGTGCGCTGCATGCTATGAACTTGTTTTTAAAGCGGCCCGATTTAATAAACGGCGTAGTGAGCATGAGCGGGGTGTACGACCTTACTGAATACTCGCGTGGCCATTGGGATGAGCAGGTTTATTTTAACAGCCCCATGCATTATGTGCCGCAGTTAAGCGACCAGTGGTATCTTGATAAAATTAAGGCAAGCCATCATATTCATATACTCAGCGGCAGTGGCGAATATGAAGACCCCGACTCGGCCCGCAGGTTTACCACTATTTTATACGATAAGGGCATTTGGTGCGACCTGGAAATTTGGGGCTCAGATATACCACACGAATGGTCAACCTGGCTCAAAATGCTTCCCTATGTTATTGATAATAAGTTTTAGAAAAACTCCACCTATTTTATGGTGGGGTTTTTGCATTTTATATCGCTATAATTCATAACCCTTAAAAATTCCCCAAATCCTCACTTTGAATAAATATTTGAAATACACTCTCAGGGGTATTGCAATCGTTATTGGTGTTTTTTTATTATTATACGTGGTAGCCTACCTGTATGTTTCGTTTAACAGGAAGGAAATTATTACACAGGTTACTACCCAGATCAGTGGTAAGCTTGCAGGCAAAGTAAGTATTGGTAATGTTGACCTGAGCTTTGTAAGAACGTTTCCCCAAATATCGGTACTGCTACAAAAGATTGCCATAAAAGATACTATGTATGATGAGCATAAGCATGCTTTTTTTACAGCCGATAAGGTATTTGCCCGCATTAGTGTATTTAATGTAATTACTAAAGATGACCCTTTAACAGGTATCAGAATAGACAATGGAAATCTTTACCTGTATACGGACACAACAGGATACTCCAACAATTATTTGCTTGCAGGTAAAAAGAAACCCGACACTACAATAAAAACAACAGCAAATAAATTAATGCTGAACGAAATAAAGCTGAACAATTTTCATATAACTATTGACAACCGGGTAAGCAATAAATTACTGGAGTTTGATACAGAAAAATTTGTTTGCGACCTGAGAGATAAAGACTCAACCATAAGGCTGCGGACCAAAAACAACATTTTTATAAAAAGCTTTGCTTTTAACCTGGATAAGGGCAGTTTCGTAAAAGGAAAAACGTTTAAAGGAAATTTTGACCTGTTTTATAATCTCAGGAATAAGCTGTTGTATTTTAATAATATAAGTGTAAATATTGGCAAACAACCGTTTAATTTAACCGGCAGGTTTAACCTTGGGCCAACACCCAATTTTAAATTAATAGTAAATACCAAAAACCTGGATATTGCCAATGGCCGCACCTTTTTACCTGAAAAGGTGGCACTGGCTGTTTCGGTAGTAACGCTTGATAAACCAATTAATGTAAAAGTTGCCATAACCGGTCCATTAACCCCCGGCGAACCGCTGGTAAACGTTGATTGGAGCACCACTGCTAAAACTACTGTTACCACACCTTTTTTTGTTTTTAACAACTGCACCTTTACCGGTGGTTATACCAACGAATTAATTAGTGGCTTACCGAGAAAAGATCCAAATTCCCGGATAAGGATCCACCAGTTTACAGGCGATTGGGAAGGTATAACCATGAAATCGCAAAACATATTTATAGATGACCTGGTTCACCCGATGATCAATTTTGATGTAACCTCAGGGTTCTCGCTTACTACACTAAATAATGTGCTGCAAAACAACTCGCTGCAACTGAGTGATGGACATGCCGACCTGGCCATTACTTACAGCGGGCCCCTGATAAAAAATAACAATGCTAACACAATTGTTAATGGCGATCTTAAAATAAGAGACGGCCTTATAATGTATACGCCCCGAAATATTCCACTTAAAAATGTAAATGGATCCATTGTTTTTAAAAATACTGATATACTGGTGAAGGATATACGTACCAATGTGCAAGGCAATAGCATTATTATGAACGGAAGTTTAAAAAATGTTTTTGCCTTAATTGAAACCAATCCCGGAAAAATTGCGCTGGACTGGCACATTTATTCGCCGCAATTGAACCTGGCAACTTTAACCGCATTACTAAAAAAACGTACAAGCGTGGTAAATGCTAATAAAGGAAAAAGCAAGTTTGGTAAAACAGCCCGTCAAATTGATGATATGCTGGAACAATCGAACCTTTCAGTAGATCTTAAAGCGGACAAGTTGATTTATAAAAAATTTACGGCAACAAATGTTAATGCATCCATAGGCATGTTTGAAAACAGTTGGAATTTAAATAACGTAAGCCTGCAAAGCGGTGGCGGTGCCATGAAGATTAAGGGATACATACGCGATAAAAACGACCGGATGAGCGAAGTGAAAGTGAACGTAAATATTGAAAATGCTGATGTAAATAAAGTAATGTATGCCTTTAACGATTTTGGCCAGGACGGCATATCGTTTAACAACCTGAGAGGAAAGTTGAATAGCGACGTTGATGTTAAATTAGATATTGACAACGACCTTGCAGGCTCCCCCGAAAACATGGAAGGCGAAGTAAATTTTTCGCTCAAAAATGGGGCTTTGGTGAATTATGAGCCAATAAAAAAGCTACAGATATTTTTATTTAAGAACAGGAACTTTGATGAAATACGCTTTGCTGAATTAAAAAACAAACTGGAAATACGAAACAAGGAAGTGTACATTAACCGGATGGAAATTCAATCAACAGCCCTCACCCTTTTTGTAGAAGGTGTTTTTAGTATGAAGGGAAATACTGATTTAAGTATACAGGTTCCGCTAAAAAACCTAAAAAAACGTGATGAAGATTATAAGCCGGAAAACATTGGTGTAAAAACAAAAGCCGGCGCCAGTATTTATGTAAGGGGCCGGCCAGGCGATGATGGTAATATTAAATTTAAACTGGACTTATTAAAAAAGTTTAGAAAGGACGATAAAAATGAGGGAGAAGAAAAGAAAAATAAGAGTGATTAAACCTGGCCACTAAAAGCTTTTG
>JBBSJX010000327.1:0-4911 GCA_038256825.1 Chitinophagales bacterium | reverse complement strand
TTGTTTTATTCTGGTCCCTTTTTACTGCCTTAACCGGTTTAGCCACCGGGCTTGTTTCATTGATCATTATACGTTTCCTGTTTGGTATGGGAGAATCCGGCACTTACCCCAATTGCATGATTGTAGTTTCCCGCTGGTTTCCCGTGCAGGAAATTGGTCGCTCCCTAACATGGGTGGGCATTGGTTCACAAATTGGTTCGGCTATTGCACCGCTAATCATTATTCCTATTGCAGTTGCTTACGGGTGGCGAACCACTTTTTATGTAAATGCGCTTATCGGTGTTGTGTGGGTAATTATTTGTTACAGGTGGTTCCGAAATTTTCCTGCTCAAATGAAAAACATGAAACCGCAGGAAGTTGCCTACATAGAAAGCAACCGCAGATTTAATACCAGCCAACATGCAATTCCCTGGAAAATCATCCTCAGAAACAGGAACCTTTGGGCATTGATGCTCATGTATTTTTGTGTGCAGTGGGCCAACTATTTCTTTGTTGCCTGGATGCCGGTTTACCTGGTAGAAGGAAAACATTTCTCAGAAAATACCATGAAGGAAATTGTGTTCACCTTGTTTGTTGCGGGTATTGCAGGCTTCCTTATCGGCGGTTATGTAGGAGATGTGTTAGTAAAACGGAGAGGGCTTCGTTTTGGCCGGCGTTTTGTTGGCATACTAGGCCTGGGTGGCTGCGCTGTATTACTTTTTTTAGCTGCTTTTTTGCCGCAGGTAAACTATGTTGCTTTTTGCCTTGTTGCCGCCAATGCCTTCTTTTCGTTTGGTGTAATGGTGTCGTATGCTGTTTGCACCGACATAGGGCGCAACAATGCCGGAACGGTTACCGGGGCTATGAATTTTTTCGGGCAAATGGGTGCATTTTTCCTGGCAATTATCTTCGGTAGAATTGTACACGCAACCAACAATTTTGATTACCCGCTTTTTGTGGTGGCTTTTGTAATGTTAACGGGTGCGCTGCTTTGGCTGGCAATAGATCCGCTGAAACAGGTGAGTTTACAAATAAAAGAAAAGGATACCGTTGCGCTATAAACCGGCATTAACGTGCTCTCCGTAGTGTTCCGCAGGACAACTACAGAGGCAAATGAAAACCCAGACTGTGTCTGGTAATTGAAAACCTACTGTTGATTTACTTCAACCTTTTGCTTTTAAAACCTGGACGTCTTTGCATAGCATTCCATCTTATGGTTCCTCAAAGCTTTGCTGATGAACTGAGCGTAGCAACAACGATGCCTCCACAAAGAAAAAATGCTGGTAACAAAAAAATCTTCTACGGGATAGTATTTCCCCTTTGTTGGGTGTTCTTCACCAACAATCTTCTAAGCCTGTTAGTGAGTTAAAAAATTTCACTCTTCCCAGTTTCGTAAAAGTTGGCAGAAGTATAGCGGTATTCTTCTGGAAATTGGTATAGGCTTGCAAACGAATTTATTGCATAAAAACTGATTCTCACTTATGTAATGTCGGGTAAACAAAGGCACCTGCGAAAATGCCCGCAAGGTTAAAAATGATACGATAGATTTTAACTTTGAGTAGCAATTTCCCCGTTTTATGAAAACTTTTTAAAAAAAGCTTGTTATCGATGCCCCTAAATGGCTTATTGACAGCTATTTTTTTTTGGCAGAATTTTGTAGTTATAGTAACCATCATGCACAACGTAACAACATTATTCTTTAACTTTTAAATTTTTTTAAACATGGTAAACATTATATGGACTATTGCAGTGATCATGATTATTATTTGGGCTATCTCCTTTTTGGGTGGTTTTTTTACCGGGGGTATCATTCATATATTATTAGTGATAGCTGTTATCGCAATAATATACAACCTGCTTACCGGGCGTAGAGTATAGTAGTAATTTTCAGTTTATTGTAGTTTAAACAGGTCTTCGTAGTTATTAACGAAGACCTGTTTTATTAAACAAATTTTCTACTCACGCTGGCTTAGGTGTTATAGGAGATCATTTAAATAATTTTTTAATTAACAGAACTGCGTGCGGCAATAGAATTACAAAAGCTGACAAAAAGTTATAAAGCATAGGTGTAGATACTACTGTCCCTTCTGTTGAAGCTCCTAAAAGCAGTAATTATCTCCGCCTAATCATAGCCATTCAGATGAGCTTTTGCAAGCGTGATTTTGAATACGTGTAACGTCATAATCGTTCAGGGAGATATTATTTTCAAAGTCAAGGCCGCCCCATGCCAGGTCAGTAATAACACTATTGTCGGCAAAGCAGTTTTCATAATAATTGTATTTTTTCAATGCCAGGGCAATATCATCCACAAAACTTTCAGCCATTTCCTGGTGCTGAATGGCGTTTATAGTCTGGTGTAAGTGTGGCTGCCAATGACTGCACAATGCCGCATAGGCGTCAACTTAAGAAAAACTTAAATCATGGTGTAACACTTATCAGGCAATGGTTTGAAGCGATAAATAAACCGTAAAAACTATAGTAAGTAAGGGGTAAAAAAGTGATTTTATATTTTTTGAACCAGACTGTAAATCACTATGAGTCATTGTTGCGTCGCACACTTGTACAGTTTTTTCTTTAATGATCGTGTTAAGTATATGTCACTAATTTATCCCTTGCCAGATATAGAAAATTAGGACAAAGAAAATCATGTAAAAAAAATGCCGCCATAAAAAGATGCGGTACAAGGGAGTGACACAACCGGAGTTCAAAAAAGCCCCAATGATTGTAACCCTAAAAAATCCTTAAGTTACGCCAATGGCTCAATGCCGGGGTACTAAAGAGAAGCGTTTATGTTGTTGTAAATGAAGGAGAGCAACAAATGAGCATGCACTATTTAGTGAATGATGGTTCGGGCAATTGAAAGATCAGTAGCGTATTTTAGTTTATCCATGTCCAAAATGGTGTAAGCTCCTTTAGTTGACAATTGCGTAAGTGCATTTGTGTTTTCGGGTAGCGAACCTTCTTCAAGTATCCAGTTCCAGTTTTTGCTTGTTTTAAATTGATCTACTATTGCTTCCACCTTGCCAAGCTGAAGCGCCTGAACCTTGTTAAATACCTGCGTTAATCTTTCACTTTTAAAAATACCTGGTAGCGTTTTGAGCACTAATTATGTTTGCATCTAAAACTGCCAAAAGCAGCAATAGGGTTAGCATTATGTTCCTGGCCATATCAGTTAAAATTTTTTGGAATTGAATATTTACAACTCTAAACTAACAAGTGTATAATACCGGATGCATTAAATGAGATGAACCCTTAAGATTAAGCTACCTACATGCACAATTTGTATACAAGAAATTGCGGATGGATGCTGACTGAAAAAGGTTAATGATGAACCCGTGTTTGGCGTTGAATTAAACCCCTCGGATTACAAATTGTCTTCGAAAAAAAATAGTACCACATTGCACATGTGGAGATTTTTAAAGACCCTGCTCTCGTTAGTGGTCTATAAGATAACTACCCAGGCAAATGAAAACCCAGACTGCGTCTGGTATCTGAAAACCTAGATTTTATTTATCTTAACCGATTGTTTTAAACCCCAGCTCTCCCCTACTCGCCGTAGTGTTCCGCAGGACAACTACGGTGGCAAATGAAAAATTGGCTTATATTTCATTCTATACAACGAAGGCCATTGTAGAAACAACGGCCTTCTATTTTAAAAAGTAAATATATAAGTTATGAATTTAGTTCAAAATGCCCGCAAGGCGTTTTTGAGCCCCTATTTGCCGGAAAATATTTTTTAAACCAAACCTCTAACATAGGCACACGAAGGGTTTTAATTAATCGCTGATTTGCTGCTTTTTTGAGTCAATGTTAAGATGAACGAGGAGAGAAGTGAGATCTTTCATTAGATCAGGTCCATAAACATACACCCAACAAATCAAAGTTGCAATAGCATAGTTACAATGTTATTTGACTGAAACAATAGCATTTAACGTCTTACTTTTGTCATCAAAAAATACAGGATATTTTCCAGCCGGCACTGTAAATCCACTCAGCCCTAAGTTTTTAGAAACCTCTGTTGGCAAATTAAAGGAAGCGGGAAGTGTTAATGTTTGTCTATCCAATGTGCCTTTTACCTCATTATAAAATTGAAGCACTGCAATGTTGGAAGTTACTTTTAAAGGAACAAAACCGAGACTGGGTTGAGGTTCAGGATCTGTTTTGAAAAAATCCTTGTATCGGGGAATGGGATTAACGAAAATACCTTTAAACTTCCAGGGGTCTCTGCAATCCACGAAGGCGCAATCAGGGATTTTCCACGGTATACATGAAAATAAGTCAGGAAAACATTCAATTCTTTGCACATAACAAATCCCGTTGCCAATGCAATCTAAACCGTAGCGTCTATTTCCAGGGATAACAGTCAAATAGCATATTTTAATGCCACATTTTGCTGCATAGGAATTAACGGTTTGGTTTTCCGGGACATCTTTCTGAACATTTGCTTGCTCTTTCTTGCATGAAGAAAAATAAAGAATTCCCACTAATAAGGAGG
Organism: Chitinophagales bacterium; assembly: GCA_038256825.1. Taxonomy (GTDB): domain Bacteria; phylum Bacteroidota; class Bacteroidia; order Chitinophagales; family Chitinophagaceae; genus Segetibacter. Next base: position 437 of record JBBSJX010000327.1, on the reverse strand, counting down.
CTCCTAAAACAAATGGGAGCCTAGAAAAAATTGTTTTCATGACTTGTTTATTTTTTATTTTAAATAATAAATCATTTGTCGTGCAAGGGTAAAAAATGGGAAACAGAAAATAAAAATTTTTGCAGAAAATAATCGTTGAGGAAAAGGCCTGGGATTTAATCGTAAACTGCTGGAATATTCTTTTTGCACTTTACCAATTAATTGCCTTTTTATGCTTCGCCTGACGACAGATTAAGGCTTTTTCGTTTTGTTGAATTTTGATAAAAAAAAGTACAAGACGCAGCGGATGTTTGCCAGGAGATATATTGTTCGGCTCAAAAAAAATATTGCACTTTTTGTTCATTCCCAAGGTTTATCATTGGCATCACTAAGAATAAGTAGTATCTTATTCTTTTAAATGTATTCTATAATTACCTTACAGAAATGGTGTCATTTGT
>JBBSJX010000326.1:0-4936 GCA_038256825.1 Chitinophagales bacterium | reverse complement strand
TGGGTTTCTTTATTTGATGGAAAAACGCTGAACAACTGGAAGGTTGGGAATAATGCTTCGTCATTTTCAATTGAAAATGGTACGATTGTAGTAAATGGTATGGTTGCACATTTATTTTACGACGGAAATTTAAATGACCATAATTTTAAAAATTTTGAATTTAAAGCCGATGTGATGACAACACCCGGTTCCAACTCCGGCATCTATTTCCATACGCAGTACCAGGACAAAAGCTGGCCAACAAAAGGATACGAAGTGCAGGTAAACAACTCGCACACCGATTGGAAACGTACGGGGAGTTTATACAATATTGAAGATGTAAAAGAAGTTTATGTAAAAGATAATGAGTGGTACACTGAATATATTAAGGTGGAGGGAAAAAGAGTAACCATAAAAATAAATGGCAAAACTGTTGTTGATTATACCGAACCTGAAAATGCCAAAAGAAGCCCGGGTGAAGTTGGGAGGTTGATCAGCAATGGAACCTTTGCATTACAAGCCCACGATCCCAAAAGCAAAGTGTATTTTAAAAATATTATGGTTAGGGTACTTCCAGGTTAATCCCAACTTATTTTTTAAAACAAACCGCATAACACTATTTCTTTTTTACTAAGGTTATGCAGTACAAGGGTGCGAACCACCGAAAGGCGGTCAGGCTGCAACCATTACTTAATAGCTGGTAAATGCCGGCTACCCAATACTTACCATGCACCACACCTATGGTAAAATTATTTTATCAGCAATATTCTTAATCAGCAAACCGCCATTGTGTTTTAAATTCTTCGGGTAATTTTTGGTTGGTTATAATAGCACGAAACATTTCGATGGGTATGGCATTTTCGTGTAAATAGCGGTCATGAAATTCTTTTTCTGTCATTTTTCCGGAGGTTACCATCTCTTTATACAAAGCACGCAATTGTAACCCGCCCATCATATAAGCGATCTGGTAAAGCGGGCCATAGTTGCCCATTACCGAACGTCGTACTTCTCCCTCGGCACTAAATCTTTCATGGCCTACCCTCTCTACTAAAAAATCAATACACTGTTTCGGTGTCCATTTGCCCAACTGGTAGTTAAGCGAAAAAATAATACGTGCACAGCGGTGCATACGCCAGAACAAAGCACCCACTTTTTTTTCGGGGGTGTCGTTAAAATTTTTATCCCATAATAACATCTCCCAATACAAAGGCCAGCCCTCTACCGAAAAAGGAGTTCTAAAGGCGGAACGGTAAGGCTTGTATCGGCTCCACATAAAAAACTGCAGGTTGTGGCCGGGTATTAATTCGTGAAAAACGGTGGCGTGCGAAAAGCCGTAATTATTGCTGCGCATGCTCATCATTTTTGTTTCCTGGTCCATCTTATCAGTGGGGTATCCAATCAAAATAGATTCGCCGCCAAGGAAAAATGGCGCCAGTCGCTGTTGTGCTTCGGTTAACATACTCATGCGCCAAACTTCTTTAGCAAGAGGTGGCACTGTAACCATATTATTCATTTCAATAAAAGCAATGGCCTCCTCGGCCAACGTATTTACCAGTTGTGGCTGCTTTCCTGGTTCAACATAATTTTCTTTTACTTTTTCAAGCGCTTTTTTCCAATCGTTGCCAAAACCCATTTGCTGCGAAACCTTTGTCATTTCGGCATCGCACCAGGCAAATTCGCGGTTGGCAATATTCACCAATTCCTCCGCCGAATAAGGGATCATCTCGTATTCAAGCAAAGATTTTAAAGCCGCGGCTCCAATGGGTGTTCCTGTTATTCCTGTACAGTCGGCAGGCGCTTCTTTAACCGTTTTTTTAATGAAAGTTGCATATTGCATTAAGGCTGAATCTGCTTCATCGTAAGGCTTTTTTACCCACCACGTAAACAAAGGATCGTACGCATTATAAAAACTAAAAGTGTTTTGCAAACCCCTGCGCAAATCATCAACAACCTCCCCTGCTTTGTTTGCCTGCTTTGCATTTAAAGGGGGTGATTTATCTAATTGTTTACGTAGTACCTGCACTTCTTTTGTTATGCTGCTCATAAGGGTGGCAACCGTTGCGGGATCTACCTTTCCGCCCCTGCGGCGGTTTGCCTGTAGGGCAACAATTTTTTCAGCAAAAGGCACTGTATAATTTACTTGTTTATAAAGTGTTGTAGCTTCATTAAGATCGTGCTGTGCTTTTAAAATATTTCGCTTTAACAACAGGTATTCTGCCTGCTCGCCAACGGCAAGCTTATTAAATGTAATTGTTTTTAACTGATGCAATGCCTCGCCATAAAATTTAGAAAACCGGTTATAATATTCAGGGCTGTCTTTAAAAATATAAACCTTATTCAAGGCTTCAATATCGTTTGCATAATTTTCTATTACCGAAGGCATATCCACCTTTCCATCAATAATAGTTAACCCGGTTAGCTGGGCACTGCAAACAATGGAGGCAAGCATGGCCATTATAAAAAACAGCTTTATCATAAACAAACAGTTTGGGCAAAAGATAAGGATTTATAAAAGACCAATAATAAACGTTGGCAGAATGTATCTCTTTACTTTCATTCAAAATAACTCCTGCTATGTCACCATTCAAAAACGTGGAACAGGCTGATTATCTTTATACCACTAAATATTTATCCATGACCAATAACGATATTCTTAAAAAAATCCGGATTGCCCTATCGCTTCGCGATGAAGACATGCTACACATACTTTCGCTGGCTGACTTTAAGATTACAAAAGGCGCTCTCAACGATTTATTCCGGCACGAAGATCACCCCGGGTTTGTTGAGGCCGGCGACCAGGTTTTGCGCAATTTTTTAAATGGCCTTATCATTTACAAACGCGGCCCGTTGGAAACATCCAAAAACAAATAAGGGAAATAGTTTTGGTACAGGCGGCGGCAATGCTATTTAACATCCGTGCAGCCTGACCGAACTTTGGCGGTTCGTACTCGTGTACGGCAAATCTTTACTGAGACCGGCAAACTATTGCAGGTTTAATGGAATATTGGTAATAATAAAAAGCTGCAAACTATATAATTACAGTTTGCAGCTTCACTTTATTTTGAAACCAATATTATTCCGGCTTGTCTTCAGCCTTCTTTTTGCGGGTAGCTTTTTTCTTAGGTGCTTCTTCTGCAGCAGCTTCGGTTTCAGCCGGTGCTTCTTCCTTTTCTTTTTTATCAGCCGCTTTCTTAGGACTTTCTTCAGCAACTACTTCTTCTTCCTGCTCTTCTTCAACTTCTACTTCTTCTTCCTCTTCTTCTGATAATACAAATTCAACCTCGTTAGCCGTAAGCAGGTTAAACCATTTTATCATCTTCTTCATGTCGCTGGCATAAACCCTTTCAAAATCCATATCAGGATAAACCTTTTCAAAATACGCCTTTACTGCAGCAGCATCTTTATCGTTAGGTACGGGTTCAGCACTATCTTTCATCACGTTTAAAACATCTACCAGGTTAACGTTGTCGTTAACGGTATATACTTCAATACTCTCCAGGTGCGAAAAGTTATGTATGCGGCTTGAAACAAATTTTACACTTTTGTCGTCCAACGATTTTACGATGGCGCCATCTTTTTTACTTCCCACTAATTCAAATAATCCATTCATTCCTGTTACGGAAATTATTTTCCCATATTCCATAGTCAACTATTTTTTACGACGTGCAAGATAACGGGAAATTATAAAACCCACACCGCAATTAGCGATTTTAAGATTTTATCCTTTTGGTTACCTGCACACACATTAACAAAAAGGGCTGTTTTGCAACAACCCTTTTAAAATTGGTTTAGTGTTTTTTTTATTTTTTGGCATCCTTTACAAACCCACGTTTCTGCATCAAGGCCTCCACTTTAGGATCGCGGCCCCGGAATTTGCGGTACGCCTCTGCCGGGTCAATAGTATTACCCACTGAAAAAACATATTTGCTTAGGCGCTTGCCTACTTCTTTATCGTAAGGACCGCCAGCCTGGGTAAAGGCACCAAAAGCATCTGCGGTTATTACATCGCTCCACAGGTAACTATAATAACCTGCCGAATATCCATCGCTGCTGAACACATGACCAAATTGCGGGGTGCGGTGCCTCATTACCAGCTCGTGCGGCATGCCCAAATTTGCCAGGGTTTCTTTTTCAAATTGGTCCGGGTCAATTTTTTTATCACCGGCTAAATGCAGTTTCATATCTACCAAAGCGCTGGATAAATATTCGGTGGTAGCAAAACCTTCGTTAAAGGTGCCGGCACGTTCAATGCGTTCAACCAAAGCCTGCGGAATGGGTTTGCCGGTTTTATAGTGCACTGCAAACTTTTGCAAAACTTCGGGTGTCGAAAGCCAATGCTCCAGTAATTGTGAGGGAAACTCAACATAATCCCTGAAAACTTTGGTTCCGGCTAATGAGGGATAAGTTACATTGGATGACAATCCATGCAAGGCATGTCCAAACTCATGAAACAGGGTGGAAGCATCATCCCAAGAAATAAGTACCGGTTCGCCTGGGTTGCCTTTTATAAAGTTGGAGTTATTAGAAACGATGGTTGTAATGTTTCCACTAAGTTTTTGTTGATCGCGGTACGCATTCATCCAGGCACCTGAACGTTTGCCGGGCCGGGCATAGGGATCAAAATACCATAGGCCCACCTGCTTGCCGGTGGTTTTATCGTTTACCAGCCAAACTTTTACATCATCGTGATATACCGGCACATTATTTACCGGCGTAAAGGTGAAATTAAACAACTCGCCTGCTACCCAAAACATGCCTTCGCGTAACTTATCTAATTGTAAATATTCTTTCACTTCGTTCTGATCCAGGTCATATTTATCCTTGCGTACCTTTTCGGCATAATAGCGGTAATCCCATGGCTCAATGGTAATGTTGGCTCCTTCCTTGTTTGCCAGGGCCTGCATGTCTTTTACTTCTTCATGTACCCGTTCTACAGCAGGCTTCCACACGGCCTCCA
>JBBSJX010000325.1:0-4939 GCA_038256825.1 Chitinophagales bacterium | reverse complement strand
TAACTTTTCTTGCCCATTCAAACACTTTGGTAAGCAAGGCAGCAGAAGAATCTTTTTTACCAGAATTACCTGGCTCATTGTACAAGTCCCACAAAAGAATGCGGGTATCTTTTGAAAAAGTTTTTAATACATCGGTCACATAACTTTCCAGGAAAGGAAAATTACTGGTGTCGGCAGATGCCTGCTGGCCGGGGTCCTGCACCCAGCCGGAGTTATGAATGCCCGGCTTTGGTTCGGGTTGTTTTCCGGGCTTTGGATAGGGGTTCCAGCAATCATCAAAAAAAACAAAAATTGTTTTGATGCCATTTCGTTGTGCAATGGCCAGGTATTGATTCATGCGGTTTTTAAATCCCGGCGCATCCTGCTTCCAGGCCAGGCTATGCAGGTAAACCCTCATGGTGTTGAAGCCAATATTTTTTGCCCAACCAAATTCCTTCGCAATAGTGGCCGTGTCAAAGGTTTCCGCCTGCCACATTTCTAATTGATTAATAGCAGTTGCGGGCAGATAATTGGCACCAGAAATCCAGGGTAGTTTGCTGTACCATTCAGCCGCCTTGTCTGCTGTCCATTTTAAGCCTGTAGTTGTAGCGCCAACATTTGTTTGATTGTTTTTATTTTGCGCAAAGGTTACTCCTGTATGTAGCGAAAGAAAGAGGAGAAAGAGAAAAGCATGTTTTATTTGCATATTGATCAGTTTACTAATTTTATAAATTTTTGGTTATATCTGATGGAACCGGCAAGGAAACGCCGGTCTTTACCGGTGTGCCAAAACTGGGAGAACCATCTGCATTCCAGGTAAACTTTTGCGCTCTTGGCGATCGGCCTTTGCCACAGCCCATACCGGGTTCAGGGTTTGCATGGTATAGTATCCAATCTTCCTTTCCATCGGGTGATTTAAAAAATGAATTATGGCCCGGTGCAAAAACACTGTCTTTAACAGAAGTGCTAAACACAGGGGTTGGCGTTTTTTCCCAGGAAGCAGCATCCAGTAAACTTCCTTTTCCCGTAAACGTTAGCAAACCTAAACCGTAATGTTCGGTCCAGCATCCGCTGGCAGAATACACTATAAACAAATGCTGCTGGTTGCGTAAAAACTGCGGCCCTTCATTCACCGATACATGCGGAGGGTTCCACGGGTCATTCAAATCGCCGTGTGTTTCCCAGGCTAATGTTGGGCTCGAAATTTTTACTCTTTTCCCTTTGATCGTCCAGGGGTTTTTCATGCGGGCAATATAAATATCCTGTTGCCCATTTACATCTCCTTCCCAGCCACTCCAGGCCATGTACCATTTGTTGTTGTGTTTGTAAACGGATGCATCAATGGCCCATTTGTTGGTGTCATCCTTTACCTGCCCTTTCATTTTCCATTCGCCTTGCAGCGGATCTTTAGATTTATTTTCAAGCACATAAATTCTGTGTGTTTGGTTTAATCCATCATCTGCCGCAAAATAGATATACCATTTGCCTTTTATAAAATGCAGCTCGGGTGCCCATACATCTTTAGAATATGGAGTGCCCTGCGGTGGCTGCCATACAATCTTTGGCTGAGCATCCTGCAAACCGGCAAAGTTTTTTGTTTTATAAAGCACCAGGTTTTTACCGGTGGTATGCGTAAAATAATAATATCCATCTTTTTCAATTATCCAGGGGTCGGCACCGGATGGCATGATTGGGTTGGTATATTGCGGTTGGGCTAAACCTTGTATAAAACAAAATAAGAGCAGTAGCAGGCATGTTACAGAATGTATTTTTTTTTTGGGAAACATAGTTGCTATCAATTTCAAAAAAAAGATAAAAGCCTGTTGTAGAAATTTCTTTTGCAGGTATGGATTTTTTATTCGCCCGAAGGTTTTACCAAAGCTGTACTGGTACTCACCGGCATACCAAAATTGGGCGTACCATCTGCATTCCAGGTAAATTTTTGTATGCGTGGACTCCGGTTGTTTCCGCATCCCTGGCCACTTGCAGGGTTAGCATGATATAAGATCCAATCCTCGGTACCATCCACCGATTTAAAAAAAGAATTATGGCCTGGCCCAAAAACCGAAGCAGCAGGATTCTTAGAAAATACCGGGTTGGTGGTTTTTGTCCAGTCAGCAGCAACCAAAGGGTCGCCGCCATCTTTTAGCGTCAACATACCAAGGGCATAGTCGTCCGTCCAGCATCCACTTGCCGAAAAAATAAGGAACACTCTACCAGCCGCATTTTTTAATATTTCCGGCCCTTCATTTACCGCCGGCGGTGCACCATAAAATTCCCAGGTATATTGTGGCGCTGAAATCTCAGAACGTGCTGTTGCCAGGGTCCAGGGGTCGCTCATGCGTGCAATATATATGCGCTGTGTATGCTCGGTTGCCGAAGCTTCTCCGCTCCACAAAAAATAATTATTACTGTTATGGGTAAATACGGTTCCGTCTATGGCAAAAAAATCTGCAGCAGGATCATAAATTTTTCCCTTGTCTGTCCATGTACCCGTTTGTGGATCGGCACTTGCATTTTCTAAAACAAAATTGCGTTGTGTATTTAAATCGGCAGAAGAACCTGCAGTGTAATATGCATACCATTTGTTATTGATAAAATGCAGTTCTGGTGCCCATACATTTTGAGCGTTAGGTCCTGTAGCGGGAGCATTCCATATTGTTACAGGTGTAGCATTTCTCAGCTCTGTTACCTTAGAAGTTTTCCAAACGGAAATTCGGTTGCCCAGCGTATGGGTATAATAATAAGTGGTTCCCTGCTTCACAATCCAGGGGTCGGCCCCTGAAGCAAGCACAGGATTGTTAAAACTATTTACCAGTGGTGGAGGTGTAACCGGGCCCTCGGTTTCCTTTTTTTTACATGAAGAAAACCCTATAAAAAGTATTAAAGGGAGAAGGAATAATTTTTTGATCATTTTTTATATTTCTAGTGCTGGATGATGGTAGCTACCTGGTCAATACATTTATTATATACAAAGCAAACCAGGAAGCTGTCTAAATTTGCTCTGCAACATTCACTTTGAAGTTAGGGCGATGCCATATATTCAAAAAGATGAACGGATTGCGACGCAACAGGCGATGCTATAAAAAACCGAAGCTGGTATCAAAATAATTCCTTTTCAGACAGCTCCTAAGAAAATCAGCAGCAACCTTGCATCTTGTTAAATGATGTATTTTCTCCTTTATTACTTGTAATCCTGGTTTGCATTGCGTGAAATCTATTTTATAAATACAGCCTGTTAAAACTATTGCCATCCCGGATTTTGTACCAGGTTGGGGTTAATATCAATTTCTGCCTGTGGGATGGGCATAAATTTATTTCTGCCCAGAACGAAATTATTAAACTCGCTATCCCTTGCCTTTAATTGTGCCAGTTTTGCAGCGTCTTCAAAATAACCCCAGCGTGCAAGATCGTTCCAGCGAACTGATTCCCCGGTTAACTCTGTAATACGCTCATGCTCCAGTTGTGATTGAAATTGTGTAGCCGTTAAACCCGGCCGGGTTACTGATAATTTTGCCAGGCCTGCTCTCTGGCGCACACGATCTACCTGTGTGTATGCTTCCGCTGTTCTGTTCAGGTTATTTAATGCCTCGGCATACATCAGCAATACATCAGCAAACCGCAGCGCTCTATAATTTATCGGGCTGTTAAAAACTTCAAATTCATTGGTACGGAAATAGTCATCTAAATACTTGTGGTACCAAACCCTGGGTTTAATGTTATTATCATAATTTTTAGAAGTAAAAGTTGAGCCATATACGAGGGTAAAATCTGGTCCGCGTACATCTGTAGAATCGTACAAAGCGGTCGTTGCCAGCCGTGGGTCTCTGCCACCACCTACAGCAGCTTCTTTTAAAAATTCGTGTACTACCCAGCGGTGCATATTGGCATCGTTAAAGCCATGGCCAGGGGGTGCAAAAAACGGCGCCCGGCTGGTTCCCACATTAGAAGTAGGGCCATCGTCTCCACCATTTTCGGGACGCATTTTAAACTGCACTTCAAATACAGATTCTCTGTTGTTTTCGGTTGTATGAAGAAAGTTATCTCTATAATTTGCCACCAGGTCGTACTGGGCAGCTCCGGCACCGGTAATGAACCAACCCAATGCAGTGGCTGCAGCCTGCCATTCTCTTTGTTGCATGTGTGCTCTGCCAAGATACCCGTAAGCGGCACCTTTGGTGGCACGGCCAACCTCTTCGCCTGAATAGGAAAGTGGCAACGCTTCTGTAGCTTCTGTAAGGTCTTTTTCAATTTGTGCCCATACCTGCTCCTGCGGCACCTGCGAAGGTTTATCGGCCGGAAGCGATGGCTGTAATATCAAAGGTAAATTACCCCAGATGGTTACCAGGTTGTAATAATAAACAGCTCTTAAAAATTTTGCTTCTCCTAAAATCCGGGCCTTTAATGTTTCATCCATTGTAATGCCTGGTACATTTGCCAACACCTGGTTTGCGCGGTATACGCCCCGCCAGTGATGCGCCCACGTATCGTAATTAACTTCAAAACTGTATTGTGTAATATTCAAAGCGCTGATGCTTCTCAACTCATTCCATGGGCTGGTGGAGTAACCGTCATCTGACCTAACATCCATATAGTATGGCATCCAGCGGGAGTAGGGAGCACCGTTGCGGTAAAAGTTTCCGTACACGGCGTTGATACCCTGTGTGGCATCCGTACCGGTTTTCCAGAAATTAGATTCATCAATCCTGTTTGGATTTTCAACATTTAAATCGAGTGATTTTTTGCAGGAGATGGCCGAGAAGGCAACGGTAACTGCAAGACAATATTTTATGATTGTATTCATTGCTGTAGATTAAATAAATGAATTAAAAACCAAAATTGATTCCGGCAGAGAAAATTCTGAGGGCTGGGTACTGACCATTGTCGAGCCCACGCTCAAAAATATTTACACCTGCAATATCAGGATCCAAACCTTTGTAATTGGTAATGGTGAACAAGT
>JBBSJX010000324.1:0-4954 GCA_038256825.1 Chitinophagales bacterium | reverse complement strand
TGTTAGCCGATGTAAGTAACCTCCCCGTTATGATCGACAATAAAGCAGATGCTTCGGCTATGGGTGCAGTAATGGTTGCAGGTTACAGCCTGGGTATATTTAAATCCATCGAAACTTCGATGGATAAAAGTGAAGAAAAAACCACCTATTATCCCAATGAAACCACTCACCTGGTTTATAAAAAAAATTATGACATTTTTAAAAAGTTGTATAACAGGAACTACTAATCATAAATCAATTTAAAACCTTAATATTTTAATACTATGGAAACAGCTGAAGTGGATATTGATGATATGCTCATGCGGCAAAACACCCACATCGAAAAATTGCACAACATAGTAAACGAAACTATAAAAGAGGAGCAACTAATTACCAACAATTTATTACACCCTCCACAGGAAATGCTGACCCGCGGTCAAAAGTTATCCGATAAGGTGGCAAGGTTTGGTGGCAGTTGGAAGTTTATCAGCACTTTTGGTGTCATCTTATTTTTCTGGATTCTTATTAATACCGTACTCGTAATCGGAACCAAATTTGACCCCTACCCTTTTATATTAATGAACCTTATATTGTCGTGCATTGCCGCATTGCAAGCCCCCATTATTATGATGAGCCAAAACAGGCAGGAAGAAAAAGACCGCTTAAGAAATGAGAATGATTACATGATAAATTTAAAAGCTGAAATTGAAATAAGGAGCCTGAACCAGAAACTGGATGTTTTATTGGAAGAACAAATTAAAACCCTTTTCGACTCCCAGGCAAAGCAAATAATCTTACTAAAAAACATTGAACAAAAACTAAATAAAGCCCTCGAAACAAAATAATGCACTCCTCTCTATAAAAAATTTAAAGAAACTTTTTTGCTTAATTCCTGATTAACAATAGAGGATGTAGTCTTGCTATTTTACAATAAACCTTTAGGGGTGTATCCCAATTGTTGCTGCAATTATTAAATGGTTTAAAACAGTTTGAGAAAAGATGCAAGGAAAATAGAACAGTAAAGAGAGTGAACCGTCAAAGGTCGGTCAGGCTACAACGAAGATGTCATGAAGAGCTTATGCCGGTTCCAAAAACATAAAAGCTAAAATGATTGATGAATGAAAAGTGCATAAGAAAAGCAGCTATGAAAAGATACGGTACAAGGGAGTGACACAACAGAAGCTTCATAAAAGGACTATTGCCCGTATCCCAAAAAAGTTACAATTTGAAATGCACCCCTTTGGTTACCATTATGAGTTTTATATTAAAATGGTTATATTGATAAAAAAAACTTGAATATAATAAATGATATACAAAAGCTATTATGGAGTGGCGACATTTCAGGAAGCGCCTCTTCAGTTATTGCCGTAGTAGCAATGGAAGATTCTGTTTTGACACCTTTACTACCCGATGGATTAAAGCTGGCGACACAACTATTAACAGAACCTGGCCTGCACCCGGTTTATTTTGCTTTTAATTTCAAACAAATAAACGTAACCACTCCGCTTCCTTTTTTTAAATTAAATTATGCTGAGTTTGCAATGGGGATACCTTACCTGCAATTGCAAAACAGTGCTATCACCAATAACTTTGCTTTTTCACCGGTACTGTATTTAAACAGCTTACCGGCTACTTTAGGTGGCCGTTTTTTCTTTAGCCTCCCCAAAAACTTTTCGCATATTCAAATAGCGCAAAACAAAAAGAAAAACGAATCATCCTTTTTAGCAAGCCATTATTTTAATCACAACGAAACATACCTGCAGGGAATATTTAACCAGGATGGGCCAGCTATAAAAGGACATTCATTAAAAAATTTTGTTGATATTATGCCACTGTTAAAACAACCTTTAATTGTGTACGATGTATTAAACGGTTTTCGCTACACCGATTACGATATGGAAGGTTTAGATACGTGCTATATACAACCCATGACAGGTAGTTGTAAAACCGATGATTTTATAACTGGGATTCAGCATAAAAACATGGCTTTGCAAAGCATAAATAATTCAGTTTTAGGAACCTTTAAAATTGATTACAACTGGAAGTTGTCAAAGGCTACTCCAGTAAAATGACCTATAATTTTTTTAAAAAGATAACACATGTCGAACAAAAAAAAGATTGCGGTTTTAGGCGGCGGAATGGGATCGTTAAGTGCAGTTTTTGAAATAACCAATTACCCCGGTTGGGAAGAACATTATGACATAACTGTTTACCAGATGGGTTGGCGTTTGGGTGGTAAGCTAGCTATAGGTAGGGGACCATGCGATAGGATTGAAGAACATGGAATACATGTTTTCCTGGGCTTTTATAATAATGCCTTTCGACTGATGCAGGAAACCTACGCGGAAAGAAAAAGTAAAAACCTGGACCCCGGTAACCCTTTCCAGGAGTGGACGCAAGCCTTTAATAAACATAGCTCCATTATGTTGCCCCATTTCTCTACCAGCCTTGGAAAATGGACCAATTTCACCATCAACTTTCCCGAAAACGAAATGGTTCCAGGAGAAGGCCCGGTTCCAAATCATATGGATCACTTAATTAAATTGCTCGACTGGATATTAAAGCTGGAAGATGAATTTAGAAAATATGAAACCGGTTGCGCAGGGGTTCTTATTAAAGCAGCCATTAAATTATTTCTACCACAAAAAACAGCAAAGTTTGCTCAAACAAAATCTATAACACCTCCCAAAAAACCAGATTTTGAAAAACTAAAAAAAATCCGCTCCCACTATAGCACTCTAAAATCAAACAAGTTTACTGATACTGCCAGCGACATTGAGACTATTGAAAAAATTCTCGATTACCTGGATGATTTCCTGCTTGACTTACAGGAAGCCCTCAACGATTTACATAAAGAAGATGGTGAATTATACGATTTTGTAATCTGGGCCCAGTTAGGTGTGGTAAATATGAAGGGTATTTTTAAAGACAAAGTGTTTGATCCAGTCACCAACAATTTCAATTTCGATCTTATTAACCACCTGGATTACAGGCAATGGCTTACAACACACGGCGCCGATAACGAGGTAATTTATTGTGCACCGGTCCGCGACATTTACACATTGGTTTTTGCCTACAAAAACGGCGACACCTCCCAGGATGGGCAAATAGCTGCAGGCACTGCATTACGTGGCGCTATGCTAATTGTACTGGGATATAAAGGTGCAGTCATGTATAAGTTTTCATCGGGCACGGCCGATGTGGCCATCAGCCCCATGTACCAGGTTTTAAAATCCCGCGGAGTAAAATTTGAATTTTTTCAGAAGGTTAAAAAAATACACCATGGCAGTGATAAACTCATCCAAAAAATAACCATGGAGCGGCAAATGAAACTGCGGGATGGCTTAACGGAATATGATCCTTTTTACGAAGTAAATAAAATACAGTCCTGGCCATCAATGCCAATCTTCGACCAATTGGATGCGCAACAGGTGCAACAATACAAGCAATTGGAAGCTCAGGAAAAGTATGTGAATTTAGAATCCAACTGGTCGGCCTGGCAAGGCGAAACGTATGAATTAAATATTAATCAGGATTTTGACCAGGTTATTTGTGGTATTGCAATAGGTGCCTTAAAAGATATATGCAACGAAATAAAAGATAACAACCAAAGCTGGAAAGATATGCTGGAACAGGTTGCAACAGTACAAACACAGGCGGTTCAATTGTGGCTTAAGCCTACACTGGCACAACTGGGAATGGATGTTACCAAATGGGGTATGAAGGCTGGCGACAGGCCCATTACCGACACCTACACCAACCCCATAAACTCGTGGATAGATTTTACGGATTTAGTTGAAGTGGAAAAATGGGACCCCAGTAATAAGCCGGGCTTCCTGGTGTATTATTGCGGCAACCTGATGGATGAAGAAAACATTCCTGGCAGTGAAGACAACAATTTTCCTGCAACACAATATAGCCGCGTTTACGAAACAGCCATACAATGGCTGAGCAATAATGCCGGGTATTTCTGGCCCCTGGGTGTAATACCCGAAAACCCACAGGGCATCAATTTTAAATTACTCATAGACCCACACAACCCTGGTGAAACAAATGGCATGAAAAAAATGGCCAACCAGTTTTTCAGGGCCAACATCGACCCCAGCGAACGCTATACTTTATCGCTGCCCGGCAGCGCTCAATATCGCTTAAAAGCGGATAACACCGGTTATACAAATCTTTTCCTGGCCGGCGATTGGATTGATTGCGATTTAAATATGGGCTGTGTGGAAGCCACTGTAATTTCGGGGTTGATGTGCGCCATAGGTGTGCGAAAAAGTTATGGACTTGAAACAAGGCCCATACAAATTGATTTATAAAACCTGTGGCGGGCACAATTGTACACGAGTGCAACCCGCCGGTAGTCGGTCAGGCTGCAACAAAAGCTTCGTATTTATTCAAAGGCAGGGTCCACCTATAATTATTGAACAACATACAGTTTAAAAATTATTTTTAGGTAACCTGCATTTGGTTTTCATTGCAACTCCGGTTGTGTCACTCACTTGTACTTTTAGTTTTTAATGGCATCCTTCCGATTACAGTATTAATTTAAATGACTTAACTACTTTATATGCATGCAGTTAAAGCAACTCCACTTTTTGTAACTTGTAGCATTATAAAAATTAAATAATTTAAAATTGCGTAAAAACATCAAAATACTGGGTGCTGGTGTTTCGGGTTTAACAACGGCAATTAATTTGTCAAAGGCAGGTTATGCTGTGGAAGTATTTGAACGGAGAAGCGATGCAGGCGCCCGTTTTTTTGGCGATTTACAAGGGTTGGAAAATTATTCGGAAAAAGGAAACATTATAGATTGGCTACAATCGGTAAATATTGAAGCAACTTTTTTTTACAAAGCCCTGCCCCCGCTAAAGGCAATTGACGGTAAAGGATTTTCAGCAGACTTTGAATTTAAAAGGCCTTTATGCTACCTGGTAAAACGAGGGGTTATGCACGATAGTCTAGACCAGAGTTT
>JBBSJX010000323.1:0-4973 GCA_038256825.1 Chitinophagales bacterium | reverse complement strand
CTCGGATTAATAAGAGAAGGCGAAAATACAGCGATCCGCATTTTAAAAACTTTAAATGTGGACCTGTACGAATTACGCAAAGAAGTTGAGCTGGCAGTGAAAGACAAAACAGGAAAAAACATTGCAAACATAAACAGTTTGCCATTAACAAAACAAGCCGAAAAGGTGATTAGGGTTACTGTTCTTGAAGCCAAAGCTTTAAAAAGCCCGTTGGTTGAAACAGAGCACCTGATGTTGTCAATTTTAAAGAACAAGGAAAATATAGCTACCCAAATCCTCAACCAATTTGATGTGGATTATGATATTTTCAGGAATGAATTGGGTATGGTAAGAAGCAGCGAACCCCGCAGCGAGTATACCGAAGACAACGATGATGATTTTGATGATGAGAAAAGAGGTTATTCGCAACAGCAACGTGCCAAGCAACAAACTAATACAAAAAGTAAAACGCCTGTTCTGGACAATTTTGGCCGCGACATTACCAAGCTTGCCGAAAGCGGATCGTTAGACCCGATTGTTGGCCGCGAAAAAGAAATTGAACGGGTGAGCCAGATTTTAAGTCGAAGAAAAAAGAACAACCCCAGTTTAATGGGTGAGCCAGGTGTGGGTAAAACGGCCATTGTTGAAGGCTTAGCCTTAAGAATTGTTCAACGCAAAGTTAGCCGTGTTCTTTTTGATAAAAGAGTAGTTAGCCTTGACCTTGCTGCTTTGGTTGCCGGTACAAAATACCGTGGTCAGTTTGAAGAAAGGATGAAAGCCATCATGAATGAACTGGAAAAAAACCGTGATGTGATTTTATTTATCGATGAAATTCACACCATTGTAGGGGCAGGTGGAGCCAGTGGTTCGTTAGACGCCAGCAATATATTTAAACCAGCACTTGCAAGAGGCGAATTACAATGTATTGGTGCCTCAACTTTGGATGAGTACAGAATGTATATTGAGAAAGATGGTGCCTTAGATCGTCGTTTCCAAAAGGTAATGGTAGATCCACCAACCGTTGAAGAAACCATACAAATTCTTACAAACATTCAGAGTAAGTACGAAGATTATCACAGTGTTTCTTATTCGGAAGATGCGATTGATGCTTGTGTAAAACTGAGCGACCGCTATATGACCGATCGTTTATTGCCCGACAAAGCAATTGATGTTTTAGATGAAGTAGGCGCCAGGGTTCACCTGAAAAACATTAATGTGCCGCAGGAAATTTTAGACCTTGAAAAGAAAATTGAAGACATAAAGGTTGAAAAAAACAAGGTTGTAAAAAGCCAGCGTTTTGAGGAAGCCGCTGCTTTACGTGATACTGAAAAGCGTTTGGGTGAAGCACTTGATAAAGCTAAAAATTCGTGGGAAGAAGAAAGTAAAAATAAACGGTACCCAATTGATGAAGAAGCCATAGCTGAGGTGGTGAGCATGATGACGGGAATACCGGTTAAGAGAATGGTGCAGGCAGAAACAGATAAGCTTCGCCGTATGGGCGACGATATGAAGGCAATGGTAGTGGGGCAGGAAGAAGCCATATCAAAAGTTACCAAGGCTATTCAGCGTAACCGCGTAGGATTAAAAGATCCCAAAAAACCTATTGGAACCTTTATATTTTTAGGCCCCACGGGGGTTGGTAAAACCGAGCTTGCAAGAGCATTAGCCCGTTATATGTTCGATAGTGAAGATGCTCTAATCCGCATCGACATGAGTGAATATATGGAGAAGTTTACCGTAAGCCGACTGGTGGGAGCGCCTCCGGGATATGTTGGATATGAAGAAGGTGGCCAGCTTACTGAAAAAGTTCGCAGAAAACCTTACAGTGTTATTTTACTGGATGAAATTGAAAAAGCACACCCGGATATTTACAATATTTTGCTTCAGGTGTTGGATGATGGCCAGTTAACTGATGGTTTGGGTAGAAGGATTGACTTCAAAAACACCCTTATTATTATGACTTCTAATATTGGTGCACGCCAATTGAAAGAGTTTGGTGATGGTGTAGGATTTGCAACCGCCAACAGGATGGAGAATGCGGACGAAAATAATAAGGCCGTAATTGAAAAGGCTTTGAAAAGAACTTTCTCTCCTGAATTTTTAAACAGGATAGACGATGTGGTGATATTTAATTCTCTTACCAGGGAGCATATTTTTGAGATCATTAATATTTTGATGAAGGGAGTAATGAAGCGTTTGGTAACCCTTGGCTTTAGCCTGGAGTTAACCAACGAAGCAAAAGACTTTATTGCTGATAAAGGATATGATGTACAGTTTGGTGCCCGACCATTGCACCGCGCCATTCAAAAATATCTTGAAGATCCTTTAGCAGAAGAAATATTGAATATGAATGTAAAGCAAGGTGATACATTGATTGCAGAACTTGATAAAGAAAATAATAAGATCAGCTTTACCCTTAAATCAAAGATTGAAGAAATAGAGGAATCTAAATCAAAATAAAATTATTTACAGCTTTTAATAGCCATCTATCCTTTGGGTTAGGTGGCTTTTTTGTTTTACCAATTACCAGGTATGGCAAAAGTGCATTTTTATTTTTGTTAGCAAACTTTTGTTCTTGTTTCAACATCGTTGCGTCGCACTCTTGTACTTTCTGATTTCTACTCAGCAGATATTTTATTAACAACATTAGTTTAAATATTAATTAAGCATTATAATCCATTGCGCAAATACCTGTAATAATGTGATAACGTTTAAAAATGAGCAGGGACAGGTTTTAAACACCCAGGGTTTTATTGTTAAGTAGTTTAATTTAATATTGCACTTTTAAGAGCCGTCCTTAAAAAAGACGGCTCTTTTTATATACAGGCAGCATTCGTTGACTCCTTCATTATAAAATTTTATGAAAAATATAATAATTACTATTGATGGCTATTCATCGTGCGGTAAAAGCACCCTGGCAAAACAACTGGCCGATGAATTAGAATATTTATTTATCGATAGCGGTGCGATGTACCGCGCCGTTACCCTGTATTTTTTACGAAACCATGTTGACTGGACTGATTTACAGCAGGTACACAATGCGCTGCAACAAATCAACCTGTCATTTACTTTTAATGAGGATTCAGGCAAATGCGATATGGTTTTGAACGATGAAAACGTGGAATACCTGATCCGCGATATGGTAATAGCCGAAAAAGTAAGTGACATTTCGGCCTTAGAAGAAGTGCGGGAATTTGCTGTTGCTGAGCAGCGCAAAATTGGCAAAGGAAAAGGGATTGTAATGGATGGCCGCGATATAGGAACTACGGTATTTCCAAAAGCCGAACTCAAAATTTTTATGACAGCCGAACCTGCTGTAAGGGTGCAACGCCGTTATGCCGAAATCGTTGAAAAAAACCCCAATATAACCCTGGAAGAAATTAGAAAAAACCTTGAAATGCGGGATCACATTGATACACACCGCGAAATCAGCCCCCTTCGCCAGGCCGACGATGCAGTAGTGCTTGATAACTCTTACCTTACCATGAAAGAGCAATTTAAAATTGTATTAGCCTGGGCCAGGGAAAAAATTGGAGGATAAAAAGATCTTTATTCCAATAGGAAATAGTAAACCCTTGTTTTGAATCTGTTTTAAAGCAGGGTTTTTTATTTTGAAGCCGGCACAACAATAAAAATCAAAATCGTTGCGTCGCACACTTGTACTGAAAATTCAACTCAACATTTTTTAAAATAAATTAAAAGGAAAAGTAAATCTATCAG
This sequence comes from Chitinophagales bacterium, assembly GCA_038256825.1. Classification (GTDB taxonomy): domain Bacteria; phylum Bacteroidota; class Bacteroidia; order Chitinophagales; family Chitinophagaceae; genus Segetibacter. The sequence goes on along the minus strand of JBBSJX010000323.1, from coordinate 1,274 downwards.
GTTAAAACGAAGCAGTAATATCCTCCACACTTCTATCAACCTCAAAAAACGAAATAATTTTCCTGATCACTTCCTCCACCACCGCATCCGGACAACTGGCCCCACTGGTAACTAAAATTTTAACCGGATTTTTTTCGGGCAGGTAGTTTATGGTATGCACCTCTTCCTTTTTATGAAAATTATGGTGTAGTATTTCCCTAGCCGATAATATTTTATTGGGCGAATCAATGTAAAAAGTGGGTAAAACCTCTTCGCACAATTCAACCAGGTGAGAGGTGTTGCTACTGTTATAACCGCCCACAACTATTGCTAAATCAGCCTCGGTTTTAAGTAAGCCATACACAGCGCTTTGGTTATCGTTGGTAGCATAACAAAGAGTATCGCGATTATCAGCAAAACGCTCCCCAATATTTGTTTCATTTAAGTTATAGTATGCGGCAACTTCCTGTTTTAAATAGTCTGCAATAGCCTGTGTATCGCTTGCTAACATGGTGGTTTGGTTTACCACACCAATGCGTTGTAAATCCTTTTCAACATTAAACCCTTGCGAAAACCTTCCTTCAAATTCAGTATAAAATTGTGCTTTGTCTTTTTTATCCGTTATGTATTGTGCTAGTTGCTGCGCTTCATTCATATCGTTTACCACCACCGTTGGCGTATTAGCTGCACTGTGGCTAAAAGTTGCCCTCGTTTCTTCGTGTTGGGGTTTACCATGCACCACAACACTATATCCTTTGCGGGCAATTTGCTCGCTGCGGTTCCAAACCTTTTCAACAAACGGGCAGGTGGTGTCGTAGTTTTCAACCTGTATCCCAATGGCTTTCAACTTTTTTTCTAAAAGCAAAGTGGTACCAAATGCAGGAATAATTACAACATCCTCGGCAGTTAAGTCATCAAACGGAAAAAGCGGTTTGCCTAAAGTATCCTGTAAAAACCGAACGCCTTTTTGCTGCAGGTCGGCATTAACCTGGGGGTTGTGAATCATTTCGCTTAATAGAAAAATTCGCTTATCCGGGTTTTCTTCCACAGTTTTAAAGGCAATTTCAATAGCATTTTCAACACCATAACAAAATCCGAAATGCCTGGCAAGATAGATTTGTACCGGGCCAAAATCAAGTTGGGTAGGCGAAAAATCCTTTTTTAACTTGTCGAGTTGTTTACGCTTGTTTTTTACCGCGCTAATTAAGTTACTTCTATAGGTTATGGGTACGTTGAACTGTTTCATGTTTTTTATGCAAGCCGCAAAGTTACAAAACAATGCATGTACCTGAAGT
>JBBSJX010000322.1:0-4982 GCA_038256825.1 Chitinophagales bacterium | reverse complement strand
CTTCTTTATTGTTGATGCAATTTCATTTAATTAATTGTTACAAAAAATACCTAACTCTAGGTATATTACAGATAAAATCAAAATAACTGCTATAGCCAACCTATATAAGTACCATTTACCATGAACACCTCTTATTTTACCCAGTCCGAAACTGCGGAAATTACAAATAGGCAAGTATTCTCCATAGAACAGGGTATTGCTAACGGAAAAATTTCCCTGGAGGCTATAGGAGAAATAATGCCCGGAGCTCTTATGCTACACGATATGAGTGCCCTGGAGATTACTTACATGAATAATTTTGGATGTGATATGCTAAGACATTCATTAGTGGAAATAAACCAGATGGGAGCAGGATATTACACTAAGTTTTTTAAGGAAGAGGAAACACAAATTTTTGTACCGGCAATGATGAATTTTTATCAAAAGAAAGATACCTCGGCTGTATTTAGTTTTTTTCATCGGGTGCTTACTGATGGGAAATCCGAATATACCTGGTGGTATGCCGTTAGCAAATTTTTGAAAGATGATAAAAATAATAACTCCAGTTTATTGCTGATGGCCAATAAGGTATCGGGAATGGGAAACCTGGTAAACAAATTTGCGAAACTGCTTGATGAAAATGTTTACGTTACCAAAAACTATAAATTATTTGCTTTGCTAACCAAGCGCGAAAAAGAAATTATTACACATTTGGCCAACGGCAAATCCACTGCACAAATTTCGGAAGAGTTATACTTATCGCACCACACCATAAGCACCCACCGCAAAAACATTAATAATAAATTGGGCATCAATTCTTTTTCGGAATTATTAAGATTTGCAAGCGCCTTTGAATTGATTATATAATTGCATTAATTATTATAGAAAGTGAGATTAAAACTATTATTACAAGGCTAAGGTTGGTTACCAATATTTATTTCATAATTAGTTCCCATCCTTTTAGTTACATAGCATTATAGTAGCAGCTTGACCGACCTTTGGCGGTTCGCAAGCACTTCTTCGGCTGTACAAAAAGCATTGTTGGTTTCTCTAAAAATTGGCAGCCATGAAAATATATGGCACAAGTGAGTGACACAACCGGAGTTGCTCCAATAACCAATGCTGGCTAACAAACCCATTTATTTTTTAGAAAAAGGATTAGCATTCCATTGACGTTGCCTTACCCCTATATTTGCCGACTATTTTAAAAGCAAACATTACAGGATTTTATCTTATGACCACTTTTCATAACATTACTGAATTTTTTAAAACCCTTGACAGGGAAAGAAAGTTGCTGACAGAAGTGTTTGAGAAAAGAAAAATTCCGTTTAAAATTGAATATGCTTTTGACCTTGTTGATGAAAAAGAAGAGAGAATTGATTTTTTACTGGAACATGGTATTTTAAACAGGAACGGGCCTTATGTTGAGCTGGATGACCAATACCTGCAGTTTTTTGAAACCATACTGGAGGTAAATGAGGAAATCAATATTTCGTACATAAACGAAAACATACAACAGGTTAGGCAGAACATTTTGTATTACCTGCAGGAAAATAGTGCCGACCGGCAATACACTTATTTAAAAGTGATAAAAAATACGCTGCGCAAAATCAACCGTATTTCGTTTAGAAATATGATTGACCTGATGCGCAATATTGATAACACTTTTAAAACGGAGCCTAACTATAAAATAAAAATTACCAAGCTGCAGCATTACGATCTTAAGCGACAAGATATAAATGCATTATTAGACCAGACCGAAAAGCTGGTAACAACCGATGAGCAAACTTTTTTTAATACGGCTTACGACGAAGAATTAAAACAGATTGTTACTCAATTGCGGCTTAAAATGAATGAACTGCGACACAATTCGATTGAGTTGCAAAAGCAGATAATTGATTTTTTAAACCAGGTAAAATACCAGAGTAAAGTTTACGAGCAAATTAAGCAGGTAAAGTATTTAAAAGACCAGTTTGATTTAAAAAACAAATCAAACTTTATAGAAGTAATCAGAGAAAATAAGGCCGTTGTTTTTGAAGTAAACCCGTCGTACCCGCTTAAGTTATCGTTGGAAACTTTGCAAAGTGATGATACCATTGAAATAAAGCAGCGTGTTGCTAAGAAGGTAAAAACGGGTATAAAGCCAAAGCTTCCTGTAGCAGCAATTATTGATGCTGAATACCTGCACAACCATACCGAAGAAGAGATATTTATAAATCTGGAAGAGGTGAAAAATAGTTTTTCGGCCGGGGGCAACCACCTTTTTGATTTTATTATGAATTATAATTTTTTACGGCCGGCCGATTTTGAAGAAAGGGTTACGGTATACTGCCAGGTGGTATCCATTTACCAGGACGAATTAAATATTACTGAACAATACCACACACACCAGCATGTTGAATTTGCGATGGTGTATCCAAAATAATTTTACATGACATTACCTAAACAAACAGCAGCCATTTTTGAAAAGCTGAGCAAAGGACAATTTATTTGTTCCAATGCTACCAACGAGGATGAGAGAAGGTGGTTTAATGTTATAGATGAATTTTACGACGACCTTTATGATTACTTTCTTGCTATAAATTTTAAGCTGGAGAGAGGAAATGAGTTTTTTTACTTTACCCGTACTGAAGTAAAAGCTGATCTTGAACGCAAAATTGAAGCCGCCTATAAATGGATTGATATAATAGACTTCTTCAAAACTTTTGAGTCGACTTTTGGCGCCGGTTACAGGTTCACCCCTTCCGATTTACTGGTAAGAGTGAATGTGGATGCTACCTTAAAAAATAAATTAGAAAGCTTAAAAAAGTATTCAAAAGAAGATACTTATATGAACAGCATTTCTAAAATAATTGAAATACTACGCAAGGATAATTTTATAGAACTGGAAAATGAAATTACCAATATGTATAAAGTTTTAACCTCCTTTGCCTACCTGGAAGAATTGATTTTAAGTATAAACATACCTACCGAAGTACAGCATGAGATACCTTAATAAAATTGTTTTTATAAATAGTGCTTCCATAACCTATGCCGAAATTGCGGTGGATGGTAATGTCCATTTTATAGGAACGCAGGGTGTTGGTAAAAGCACCATTCTCCGCAGCATCCTGTTTTTTTATAATGCCGATACTTTAAAGCTTGGCATTAGCAGGGAGAAAAGAAATTTTGCAGAGTATTACCTCCCCTATGCCAACTCCTATATTGTGTATGAAGTTGCCCGCGAAACCGGAAATTTTTGTGTAATGGCTTTTAAATCGCAGGGCAAAGTTTGTTACCGTTTTATTGATAGTGTTTACACTAAAGATATTTTTATACAAGAGGATGGAACCGTGTTTGACAGCTTTGATAAGGTAAGAGCCGGACTGGATAAACGAAAGATAGACTATAGCCGAAAAATTGACCGCTACGAAGAGTACCGGGATATTTTGTATGGTAATAATGAAGGCAAAAAGGACTTGAAAAAATATGCGTTTCTTGAGAGCAGGCAATACCAGAATATCCCCCGCACCATTCAAAACGTATTTTTAAATTCAAAGCTGGAGGCGGAGTTTATAAAAGAAACCATTATTCACTCCCTTAACGAAAACGACATTGTAATAAAGCTGGATACTTACCAATACCAGTTAAAAGACTTTGAGGAACAACTAAAAGACATACGCCAGTTCAGGCAACCAGCCATTCAAAAACAGGCCACCGAAATAGCTGAACTATATATTGCCATCCGCCAGATGGAAAAGGAGAAAACAGCTTATAGCCTTGAGTTGGAACAAGCGTACCAGCAGGCACAACAGCAACAACCCAAATCACAAAAAGAGTTACAAAAAGAAATTGCCAACCAGGCCGCCCTGCAATTAAAACAGGATGATATAAAAAAACGCTACGACAATAAAAAAGACAAATTACTTGCAGAGATCAGCGTACTGGATGACAAACTAAAAACAGTAAAGGAGAAAAAAGCCTATTACAATAAAATAAAAATTGACCAGGTTGCAGAACGGGTAAGTAAAAAAGTGGATGTTGAGAAAAGTGCGCAACATTTACAAAACGAAAAAGCGGTACTCTCTGCACAATACCAGGAAACAACGCAAAAGTTTGCAGCTTTATTAAAAGAGCTGGACAACCAGTTTGCTGAAACGACCAACCTGGTGCAACAGCAACAATTAAATTTTAATTCAAATTTACTACACCAAAACGAAGAGATAAGGCAACAATACCAGCAATTAACGGAAACCATCCGCAGACAACACCAACAAAAATTACTGGAAGCAATGCAGGCTCTGGAAGAATCAGGTTCGCGGTTAACTGCTGCTGAAATTAAAAAAGCTGAAATACGCCACACACCCTGGTACGATGCAGAAATCAGGTTGGCAAAGGAAGAGATCAGCTCGTTTAAAATACAGGTGCAATCCAACCAGAACCATGTTCAATCTTTAAAAAACAACCTCGTTACCATTCAAAAACAATGGGATCTGGAAGATGCATCGAGAAACGAGCGGAAAGAGCGTGAAAAGGAAAAGGCCGATACTAAAATAAACGCTTTAAAACTGCAGGTTGCCGCTATAGAAAAGAAACTGGAAAATATAAAAGGCTCCTTTTATGAGTGGCTCAATATAAACCAACCCGCCTGGGAGCAAACCATTGGTAAAGTGGCAGATGATGGAGTATTGTTTAACCAGGATTTGCAACCTCAGCAATCATTAACCAATAATGGTTTTTACGGAGTTGATATAAACCTAAATGAAATTGAACGCTCTGCTAAAACCACTGATGATTATGAAGCCGAACGCAAACAAATAAACAACCAGGTTGATAAGATAAATACCAACTGGCAAAAGTGGAAAGAGAACTGGGATAGCGAAACAGAAAAGTTGCATCGCAAAATTTTGGTACAGTTAAAAGAAACCAAAGATCAGGTTAAAGAAAAAGAATACCATCTACAGCAATTACAATCAAGACAACAATCAGCAAATTTAGCTTTGGCCGATTGGGATAATAAGGCT
>JBBSJX010000321.1:0-4997 GCA_038256825.1 Chitinophagales bacterium | reverse complement strand
CATTGAGGCAGCAAAAAATCAAAACGACTTAGTGTTGCTTTCTGCTACAGGTTCCGGAAAAACACTCGCATTCCTTTTACCCATACTACAATTACTGAACCCGGATAATAAAGAAACACAGGCAATGATTATTGTTCCTTCGAGAGAACTGGCTTTGCAAATAGAAAATGTTTTTAAAAAAATGGGCACAGGTTTTAAAATAACCTGTTGCTATGGTGGCCACTTGAGAGAAACAGAAGAAAACAACCTGGTACAACCTCCGGCCCTTATTGTGGGTACCCCGGGCCGGTTAGCCGATCACATCAGGCGCGGCAATATAACCGTGGCTGCAATCGAAACCCTGGTTCTCGATGAATTTGACAAATCGCTTGAACTGGGTTTCCAGGAAGAAATGTCGTTCATCATTGGTTCGCTTCCTTCCATTAAAAAAAGAGTGCTCACCTCTGCTACCGATGCTGTAGAAATTCCCGAATTTCTTGGGTTAAAAGAACCTGAGCGCCTTAACTTTTTAACAGAAGAAAATGAAAGACCAGAGGCATTGGCAATTAAAACTGTTTTTGCCGACGAAAGAGACAAACTGGATACCTTATTCAGGTTGGTTTGTTACCTCGGCATCAGGTCTACTATTATTTTTTGCAACCACCGCGAGTCCGTTGAAAGAACAAGCAACCTACTCACTCAAAAGGGAATTATAAACGAATTTTATCACGGAGCTTTAGAACAGCAACAACGCGACAGCGCCTTATGCAAGTTTCGCAATGGCAGCACCAATGTACTGGTAACCACCGACCTTGCAGCCCGTGGTTTAGATATACCTAATATCCGCTACATCATTCATTATCACCTGCCACATACCGAAGATGCGTTCACCCACCGAAATGGTAGAACAGCCCGAATGGATGCCAGCGGAACCGCTATCTTAATTTTGTCTTCAGAGGAAAAATTGCCGTCTTACATTAATGCCGAAGTTGAAAACATTGAATTGCCGGAGATAAGCGAAATTCCCGAAAAGCCAAAATGGTCAACCCTTTTTATAGCTGCCGGTAAAAAAGACAAAGTAAATAAAGTGGATATTGTAGGTTTTTTGTCGAACAGGGGGCAATTAAAACAAGAAGATATAGGCCTTATTGAGGTTAAAGATTTCTTCTCTTTTGTAGCTGTACGAAAGGCTAATGTGGGCCATGCCTTACAATTAATTAAAAACGAAAAAATTAAAAATAAAAAGGTAAAAATTGAGATTGCTAAATAAGTTTTGCCACAGCATCTCTTACCAGCTTTCTACAAATTTTATCAACATCAATATTATAATTAGCGCTACCGGTTTGTTTCTGGTGCGCTTTTATTTTTTCAAAGCGTAGGTTTATAACATCTGTATACTCAAACAATATTTTTACCAGGTCTGCATTACGGGTTTCGTTTCCTTTTTTTGAGGTAAAGTTGGCGGAAGAAAGGGTTTGCCTGCGCTCATTTAACCCTACTACATATTGGCTGTCGGATACAATCAGTATTTGTTTTATGGTGGGAAAATTTATTATTATAAACCTTATTGCTTCTATTACAGCTAACAACTCCATGCGGTTATGTGTTGTTTCATTTACTATACCCGAAATAGTTAGTATTTCACCGTTGTAAACAATAATGCCCGCCCAGGCTCCCACTTTTAATTGGGTATGACAACTTCCATCCGTATAAAATTCCACCATAAATTTAAAAAATACCCTAAATGTACCTGTAAAATCCGTAAGTGAAAAACGGTTTAACCCGCAGGTTTTACTGATGAATGTATTATAAAAAACAACTTTACGGGCAGTCAAAACTGTTTACCTTAGTATCATACCAATTAAGTAAACTTAGTATGACAAGTGAAAAAAAATTAGCCATAATTGCAGAGGATGGTTGGATGGAACCCTACAGCCAGGATGTAAACGACCGATATAGCCGTTTTGTAACTGCAAAAAAGCAGATTGAAGATTCCGTAGGTAGCTTACTCAACTTTGCAGAAGGACATAAATATTACGGGTTCAACTTTGATAAGGAAAGAAACGGTTGGGTATACCGCGAATGGGCGCCCAATGCACATAGCCTGCACCTTTTTGGTGATTTTAACGAGTGGAACCGCTCATTGCACCCCTTACAAAGAAACCAAAACGGCGATTGGGAATTGTTTTTACCACACAGCGATTATAAAAACAGTTTTGTGCATGGCAGTAAGGTTAAAGTAATTATTACAGGCAATAATGGTACACACGATAGGATACCGGCATACATCACCAGGGTGGTACAGGATGTAGCTACTTTTGATTTTGCCGGCCAGTTGTGGTTTCCTGAAGAAGGGTTTGAATGGACGGACAAAAACTTTACGCTTCAAAATAGCGAGGCGCCCCTTATATATGAGTGTCATGTGGGCATGGCCCAGGAGCATGGAGGAGTGGGAACTTACCGGGAGTTTGCCGACGAAATTTTACCCCGCATACATGCCGGGGGTTACAATGCCATACAATTAATGGCGGTTATGGAACACCCTTATTACGGATCGTTTGGATACCATGTTTCCAACTTTTTTGCACCCTCCAGCCGGTTTGGTACACCCGAAGATTTAAAATACCTGGTTAACAAGGCGCACCAGATGGGCATAACCGCCATTATGGATATTGTGCATTCGCACGCTGTAAAAAATTTATCAGAAGGCCTGAATGAATTTGATGGATCGGATAGCCAGTATTTTCATGCCGGGCCCCGAGGGTACCATGATGGCTGGGATTCAAAGTTGTTTAATTATGGCAATTGGGAAGTAAAAAAATTCCTGCTTTCCAATGTGCGGTACTGGCTGGAAGAATTTCATTTTGATGGTTACCGTTTTGATGGGGTTACCAGCATGTTATTTATGCACCATGGGCATACCACTTTTGATAGTTACGACAAATATTTTAGAGATGGAGTGGATTGGGATGCGGTAACATACCTGCAACTAGCCAACGAGGTAATTCACCAATTTAAGCAAAATGCACTATCCATTGCGGAAGATGTAAGCGGCATGCCCGGCTTAACCCGTAGCCCCGAAGAAGGTGGTTTTGGCTTTGACTACCGCCTGGGTATGGGCATACCCGATTACTGGATTAAACTGATAAAAGAAAAACGCGATGAGGATTGGGATATTTATGAAATGTGGAGTGTATTGAACAATCGCCGGTATAAAGAGAAAACCATTGCCTATGTTGAATCGCACGACCAGGCTTTGGTAGGCGACCAAACCATTGCCTTTAGGTTAATGGATAAAGACATGTATTACCACATGCATGTTAACGATAACAGTATGGTTGTTGAAAGGGGAATTGCAATACATAAATTACTGAGGTTAATTACCATTAGCCTGGGCGGCGAGGGCTACCTAAGTTTTATTGGCAACGAATTTGGCCATCCGGAATGGGTTGATTTTCCGAGGGAAGGTAATGAGTGGAGCCATCATTTTGCACGACGCCAATGGTCGCTGGCAGATAACAGCGAATTAAAATACCAGTACATGGGTAACTGGGATAAAGCAATGATCCACCTTATAAAAGAACACCAGGTAATGGCTGCAGAAGGAGCTAGGCAGGTTTACATGGATGGCGGAAACAAAATCATCATTTTTGAAAGAAACAATTTGTTGTTCCTCTTTAACTTCCATAGCAACAATTCGGTTTTTGGGTTTACGTTTAATGCACCCGAAGCAGGTACTTACCGGATTATTTTGGATAGCGATAAACCAGAATTTGGTGGGTTTAACAGGATTGACGACAACATTGACTATCCGACAAATCAGGATCAGCAATTAAGCGTTTACCTTACCAATAGAACAGCTATTGTAATGAAGAGAAACTAAAAGATAAAAAAACAATGCATTAAAAACCCCGGTTTATACTAGGCCGGGGTTTTTATTATGTGCTGCTGCCTGCTTTTAAAGTACAAGAGTGCTTTGCACGAGTACCTTGGGCATTCCTATAGCAAACAAAAATGAATTATTTTACTTTTCTTTTTGATGCAAAAAGTAACAAAAAGATCAAGACCCTTTAAAAACAGCTATAATTTATAATGCCCAGCTAAATCAAACAAGTCAAAGAATTTCTTTTTTAAAAAAGTGGTGCGACGCACCAACATTGTTCGAGTATTTGTGCAAGGGTGGTAATTTAAGACGTCTCGCCTGACAAGAAGGATAATTATAAAACTAAAGAAAAAATTAGAAGCCCCATTAATTACGTCCTGGTAGATGTGTAGCTTAACAAAAGGCAGCTGATGCTATATTTCCCGTCACACTTGCACAAATATTTTAGTAGAAATAGCCTTTCTTTTAAGAAAGAGGCAGATGAAAAAGCTAAAAACCTGTTGGCAATGAGATACCTAAATTGATACATAACCTTTGTATTACACCATCAGGTAGTTCTTTATTACTAAGAGGTAAGCTAAGATGAGTGTAGAGTTTCGGATTTTTTTTATTCTTAAATCTTAGCGAAATTCCGGTAATATTTAGACCTTCTATGGGCGTGACTTCACAATCATTTTTAATTGCATAATCATAAAATTCTTTTGAAGTCATACAACCTTTGCATTTAGCCCCATATTTTTATGGTTGTCGTTTAAGTATTTATGTAAAGTTTCTTTTAAATCTTCGTTATGTTCTTTCCACATATTCTCAACTAAATGTGCGAGGCGCGTTTCAGCATCTTCTTTAGTCTCACCAACAGCAATAGCTTGTGGAAATTCTTTGTAATAAGTATAATATTGGTCTGACTTGATATCGTGTTCCAAAACTGGAGTTAATGCTATATTAAGATTTAGTTGTCGATGTGCCATTGTTGCAAAGTTTTTGTGTTTGTCTGTTACGTAAAGTTATATAACAATACTACTTCTAAAAAGTTAGATTTTCTTATTGGGAAGGCATTAAAATTTTGTCACAATGCGAATAGAGAGATATAATTTATTTATGGTTAGCTACCTAATAGGAGGTTTTTCAAAGGTTT
>JBBSJX010000320.1:0-5008 GCA_038256825.1 Chitinophagales bacterium | reverse complement strand
TACCGATATATCGTTACTGGAAATTACCCTTGACCCGTTTGAACAAGCCCGCCAGATAGCAGAAGCTACCGCCCGCAGGCAGCTAAACCCCACGGCCGATGTAGTGATACAGGAACGTGATACGGCAACCAACTTTACCAGGTATTATGTGGGTCAAATTTACTATTACCCCGAAGCCCGGATAAACGACATAGCGGATACATTAATGGTGCGTGATTATTCAATAGTATTTTCCCGCAATAATATAACCAGCAAACAAAATATTCCATACATACATTTCAGGCCCCTGCGCGAACATACTTACCTGCAACAGGGAACTTTATATAATGAAGAAGTTTATTTTAAAACTATAAATGCTATCAGCCAACTTGGATCGTGGAACCAGGTTGATGTGCAAACCCGTGAGCGTACGGACACGCTATTTAACCGGTCGATGGCTGATACGGGCACTTTGGCTAAAGTGGATTCGGTAAAGATGCTCGACTTTCACTTTTTTCTTACACCGGCCCAAAAATATTCCATCAGTACCGATTTTGAAGTAAGCCGCAATAGCGGAACCATTTTAAATGGTAACCTTTTGGGTATAGCCAACAACATTACTTTGCGCAACCGCAATGTGTGGAAGGAAGCCATTCAAGCCAGTACCATAGCCCGTAATGGAGTGGAATTATCACTAAGAAACAACAATCCGCTCCAAACTTTTCAATCAAGTTTATCACATACTTTTAGCATCCCCAGAATTATTGCGCCCTGGAAAATAAACCGCGTTAAACGATTGGATGCTTACAAAACCCTCGTAAATTTTTCGGCTGCATATACTGAACGTAAAGATTTTTTCAGGTTGCGTTCCGTTGTGGGTTCGTATGGTTACGAGTGGAAAAAAAATAATAATGCCTGGAGTTACCGCCCATTAAATATTGAATTATTTACCCTTGATACCTTGCCCGGCCTGGTAGCGGCTTTTGAAAAAAATCCATTTTTACGCACCGCCTTTAATACCGGTTATGTTATCAGCCAGATACTGACCTTTAATAAAACCTTCCCCGGAAAAAAATCTCATGTAAGCAATTTTGTGCGTTTATCGGGCGAAGAGGCTGGGGCCATCATGGGCCGTTTCAGGGGATTAAACGATAAAATTTACCAGTTTGTAAAAGCAGAAGGTGAATACCGGCAATTGCGGGCATATAGGAAATCTGCCATTGCTTACAGGCTGTTTGGTGGTATTGGTTATAACTACAGCGATGACCCGATTATTGGCCAGTCGTTACCCTTTTTTAAACAGTTTGTTGCTGGTGGCCCCAATAGTATGCGTGCCTGGCCATTGCGCCAGTTAGGCCTTGGCTCATCGCTGCTCAGCGATACTTCGGCAACTTTTAAAGATCGTTATGGCGATATACAACTGGAGGCCAATTTTGAATATCGTTTTAATATAGCAACCATAAGTTCGATAAAAATAGGCAGCGCTATTTTTACCGATATAGGTAACATATGGAACCTGAAAAATAGTGTTGCGAACGAAAACAGTAAACTTACCTGGGACCGTTTTGCAAGAGATATTGCCATTGGGGTAGGTACAGGTTTGCGCCTCGATTTCAATTATTTTTTAATTCGTCTCGACTTTGCTTATAAGGTTAAAGATCCAGCTCGTATAAAAAACAATGGCTGGGTAGAATTAAGTGACTTTGAATGGCGCAACAAAGAGTTCGAAATTCAAACGGGCGACGGATCGCTGTTAAAGCGCAATAATTACGCATTACAATTGGGTATTGGCCTTCCTTTTTAAAAGCAGTTTTTTTTGTTTCAGCACTAGTTTTCAATTCAACATCGTTGTGTCACTCACTTGTACTGTTAGCTCATAATTCAGCTGACCCACTATTTCTAGTATTGTTTAATGAGGGAGATTCGTTTTTAATTGTTTCTATTAATGCTTCCATTGTTAAGGCATCTTCAACTTTAAATGTTCCAATCCTGGTGCGGCGTAAGCTGCTCAGGTAGGCTCCACAGCTTAGTTGCCGTCCATAGTCGTGTGCAAGGCTGCGTATATAGGTGCCGGTGGTACAAACTACTTTAAAGTAAACTTTGGGCAGTTCAATTGCAGTTATTTCAAATGATTTTATTGTAATCGTTCGTGGCTCCAGTACAAAATCAATTCCTTTGCGGGCCATTAAATACACGGGTTTGCCGTCTTTTTTAATAGCAGAATGTTGTGGCGGAACTTGTTGAATGGTTCCTGTGAACGGAGCCGTGGCAGCATAAATCTGTTCATGGGTTAATGCCGAAATATCTTTGGTTTCAATGGGTTCACTTTCCAGGTCGTAGGTTGGTGTTATGGCACCCAGGGTAAAGCTGCCGGTATATTCTTTTTCCATACCCATATACTCGTTAATGCGCTTGGTAAATTTACCGGTGCAAACAATCAACATTCCGGTAGCCAATGGATCCAATGTGCCGGCATGCCCTACTTTTTTTATTTTAATAAGACTTCTTGTTTTTCTTACCACATCAAACGATGTCCAGTCAAGTGGCTTATCAATTAATATCACCTGCCCCTCTTCGTACTTATTTAATTGTTTTTCCACGATCAGCATTTTTGCAAATGTATTGAAGGATGGTGGACAAGTTTCCCAAATAACCAAAAGATGAAGTGATTGCGACGCAACGGTGATGCCATGAAAACCTTTGCCGGTATTAAAAAAAAGGTTTTATAAATTGAACACAAATAATTTTAAATACATGAATGCAGTATTGTCAATAACCTTATTAATCATTTGTATCCTTATGTTGATAGGCAACTTTTGGGATATAAAAAATACGCATAAAAACAATGGTTGAAAACTATTTTGGATTAACCGATACCGGTAAAGTTCGCGGCAACAACGAGGATACTTTTTTTGCCGAAACCGTTTTGGACGATAAATATATTGCTGCGGGAGTTATTGATGGTGTAGGCGGCTATAATGGTGGCGAGGTGGCGGCAAAGCTGGCCCGCGAAGCCATACTGCAACATTTGGGCGAACAAAAAGCAGATGCGATTACCGCCATGAAAGATGGTTTAACTGCAGCAAATGAATCAATTTTCAGGGAGCGGCAATTAAATAAGGATAATGAGCAGATGGCATGTGTAGTAACCCTTGCTATGGTTGATTTAAACGCCAATAAATTTTATTATGCACATGTTGGCGATACACGGCTTTACCTTTTTAGAGATAATACCCTGGTGAAAATTTCGCACGATAACTCGTTTGTTGGCTTTTTGGAAGATAGCGGCCGTTTAACTGAAGAAGAAGCCATGAGCCACCCTAAGCGAAATGAAATTAATAAAGCCCTTGGTTTTGATGGCGCCATTGATCCGGCAGATTATTTTGAAACAGGAGAGTCTCCCTTTTTGCCGGGGGATATAATTTTGCTTTGCAGCGATGGTTTAACCGATATGATTAATCGCAGCGCCATTAGTGCAATTTTAAACAGCAACAAAAATGTTGCTGATAAAGTAAAAATGTTGGTTAACCAGGCCAACGAAGCAGGGGGAAAGGATAATATAACCGCCGTTTTGGTGCACAATAATAAACCCGTAATTAAACAAACAGCTACAAAACCTTTAGTGGCCAATGTTCAGTCGGGCAATCTTATAAAAGATGAAATGCTGGATACAAAATATGTAGCAACCCGGGATGTTCCTGTTGTTGAAAAGAAAAAATCAAGTGGGGCGGTGCCCTTATTATCGGTTCTTTTAATTTTGTTACTGGGCGCATGCTCATGGTTGCTTTACCAGTATTATCAAAATAAGCAGGAGAATAAGTTGCAGGTATTAGAAACAGTACCTCAATTAAAGGTTAGAAACGACAGGGAGCAAAAAATAATTGACGGCATCAACAACCCCTCTTCTGCCGAAGTATTTATATTGAATGTTGCCGGTGACAATCCAATAATTATTACAGACTCTATTGTTATTGATAAAGAGCGTTTACATATTATAGGCAATGGTGCAACACTGGTAAGCGATACGGCTTTGAATGGCCCTGCATTTTTTACTACTGCCAATTCAAAATACATTTTATTAGATAGCCTCACACTCGAAAATTTTGATATTGGATTAATCATTCAAAACAACTCCGTTCATTTTAAAAACGTAATGTTTAAAAATTGCAGAATCCCTCTTCAATACAATATGATGTTTCCTGCAAACGCCCCGGTATCCGGTACTTTGTTTGAAAACTCACTCAATAAAGGCGATACGCTTTCCAAACAATCTATTCAATAGCATGGCATTTAATAAACCCTGGTATAAGGTTAGAAACCTGGAGCGTTTCTTTTTAGGAGTAATTTCGGTTGTTTTACTACTGTTGTTCTTCCAGCTTTTTAGTGTTTTGCAAAATGATTTTGAGGAAGTTCCCGGCCGTCTGGCCAATGGCACCATTATGAATTTAAATGATGCCAAGCCCGGGGAGCGGGCAAAGCAATTACTACAAAAAGGATATTATTACAAAGACCAACGCGACATTGACCTGGTTAGTTCTGTTATAAACAGGGGGCTTGCAACAAAGGAAACGGAGATTGATAATATTGGTGAACTCAACAAAAGCAAGTATAATATTAATGCTGAAGAGGCTTATGAAAAGGGAGGACAAAACTTTAAAAAACGGGTTGAAGTAAGCCGCACACTCGTTGGCTTTTCCGACGAAGATGCAAACCTTTTTAACCAGGAAAAAAGCCGCCCCATTAGTGTGCCTGCAATAAACAACCTTGGTTTAGGCGATCATACAATTAGTGGTGAAATTAGGAATAGGGACAACATCCCTGTGAGCGGGGTATTGGTTAGGTTGAGGTTGATTGTGCCACAGGATAGTGTTTATAGTTCTTCTGTTTCGGAAGTAGATAAGATGGTTGTAGAATTTAAAAACGGGGTGCGTAAAGTATTTGCTTTAGACAGTGCCCGCAACAGGCAACTACAAACTTTTACTGCTTATTCACGAACAGATGCCTTGGGTAATTATGGTTTTGCCGGGTT
>JBBSJX010000319.1:0-5016 GCA_038256825.1 Chitinophagales bacterium | reverse complement strand
TCCATAGCATCTTCCAAGGTACCAACCAGGTTAAATGCTGCTTCAGGATAATCATCCACTTCACCATCCATTATTGAATTAAATGAACGGATGGTATCCTCGATGCTTACAAATACACCCTTTAAACCAGTAAACTGCTCGGCAACGTGAAATGGCTGAGAAAGAAAACGTTGAACCTTACGGGCTCTTGATACGGTCAATTTATCTTCTTCACTTAATTCATCCAAACCAAGAATGGCAATAATATCCTGTAGTTCCTTATAACGCTGTAAAATTAATTTTACCCTGTTGGCACAATCATAATGCTCGTCACCTACAATAATTGGGGTTAGAATACGGGAAGTACTATCCAATGGATCCACCGCAGGGTAAATACCTAAGTCAGCAATTTTACGGCTTAATACCGTTGTGGCATCCAGGTGGGCAAAGGTTGTTGCCGGTGCCGGGTCAGTAAGGTCATCCGCAGGTACGTAAACCGCCTGTACCGATGTAATGGAACCATTACGGGTAGAGGTAATACGCTCTTGCATCAGTCCCATTTCGGTTGCCAGTGTTGGCTGGTAACCTACCGCCGATGGCATACGACCTAACAAGGCCGATACCTCAGAACCCGCCTGTGTAAAACGGAAGATATTGTCAACAAAGAATAAAATGTCTTTTCCTTTTCCGGTACCATCACCATCTCTAAAATATTCAGCTATGGTTAATCCGCTCAGCGCAACACGTGCACGCGCTCCCGGAGGTTCATTCATCTGTCCGAATACAAAAGTGGCCTTTGATTCTTTCAATTCTTCCATATTCACTTTCTCCAAATCCCATCCGCCTTCTTCCATGCTATGCTTGAATTCATCACCATATTTCATGATGTCTGCTTCAATCATTTCACGCATCAGGTCATTTCCCTCACGGGTTCTTTCTCCCACACCGGCAAATACCGATAATCCACCATATCCTTTTGCAATGTTGTTGATCAATTCCTGTATCAATACGGTTTTACCTACACCCGCACCACCAAACAATCCAATTTTACCACCTTTTGCATAAGGCTCAATAAGGTCAATAACTTTAATGCCCGTATATAGTATTTCGCTGGCTGTACTCAGGTTTTCAAATAAGGGTGGCTTATTGTGAATAGGACGGCCATTTACTTTACTAACCGGAGGTAAGCCGTCAATCGGGTCGCCGGTAACATTAAACAAACGGCCGGTAATGCCCTCACCTACAGGCATCGTGATAGGAATACCCGTGTCTACAACATCAGTTCCTCTTACCAAACCTTCGGTTCCATCCATGGCAATACAGCGTACACTGTCTTCGCCAAGATGTTGTTGCACCTCCATTACCAAAATATCCCCATTTTCGCGCTTCATTTCTAAAGCGTTATAAATGCCAGGAAGTATACCGTCAAACTGTACGTCTACAACGGCTCCAATAACCTGTTTTACTTTTCCAACATTCGCCATATAGGAATTTATTTATGTAGCTGTTTCAAAATTTGCCGCAAAGGTAAGGGAAACGGACTTTTAAATAAACGCGATTAGTGATAATTTTAGGCGCACCCTTAAATAGCTGTTTCAACAAAATTTAACCATCATTTTATCTTCTTGATCCCGGTTAGTAAACCTAAGTCCTTATAATTAAAATAAAAATATCTATAATCCGAGCAGCGTATTTTTTAATAAGTGGTAAAAATAAAAGCGCTTTTTTATTTGGTAACTGGCTTTTAGTTATTAATTAAGCAGCCGTTGCGTCGCACTCTTGTACAAAAATTTCGGTGCGCAGCAGCATTATTTATTATGTTGGTCGTCTTAAGTTTTAACCTGCAAAAAGTTTATAGTTAATTTGCACCCATGATTATCAGTAACGCGGAATACCTTATTTCAAGCCCCGAATTTGCCCTTTGCCCATCACCCGACCGACCAGAGTATGCTTTTATTGGCAGAAGTAATGTGGGTAAAAGTTCGCTAATTAATATGCTGACCAATAAACAGAAACTGGCCAAAACATCGGGCTCTCCGGGTAAAACGCAAATGATCAATCATTTTAATATTAAAAGTTTACCGGATAACCACAAGCCCCACCAAAAACCCGACGAATGGTTTATAGTTGATTTACCGGGATTTGGCTTTGCAAAAGTTTCTATATCCAGCAGGCGCAAATGGGAGCAGATGATTGAAAATTACCTGCGCAAAAGAGAAAACCTGGTAAACGTATTTTTATTAATAGATAGCCGGCACGAACCCCAAAAAATTGACATAGACTTTGTAAACCAGTTGGGTGCATGGGAAGTTCCCTTTACGCTGGTATTTACAAAAACTGATAAGGAGAATCAACGTACTGTTTCAGCAAACGTAAAGGCTTTTTTAGATACCATGCGTTTGACCTGGCAATTTTTACCCCAGCATTTTTTAACAAGCGCAATAAAAAATAGTGGACGAGATAGAATGTTAACCTTTATGGAAACCTGCAATAAAGAGTGGAATGAAGCATTAGAAGCTGGTGAAAACTCCTAACCGGGATTAAGGTCAATAATTATTTATTTAAACTAATTAACCATTTTGTTGGCACAACTGCTGCTGGCAAAGGCTTCGGGCTTGGCTTTAAAGGCAAAGCCCATTCCTAAAATATAACCCATAGCCTCTTTTAAGGCATCGTTACTTTTAAATTGAGGGTTGGTATTAATATCGGCGTGCACTTCCATATCCACATCGTAGTGGGTAAAAAGGTCGCACAGCTCATAGGCAATTTCAATACTTTTAGCCACCTCTACCAACATGCGTTCTTTAATGCTAAACTTCTGGCGGGTTTTCTCGTTGTGGATGTACATGAAACCTCCGTGGCCCTGACGCAAAAAAACAATAACGGTAGCAAATTCTGTTTCGCTGCCTTTAACCTGGCTATCGGTGCCAATGCAAACCTTTAGTTTAAAGCCATTGTTTACTTCGCGCTTAATGGCTGTTTCAACAGCGCTTTTTATGGGTAAATCAATGGATTCCCCGCTGAATTTTCTCCAAAGCATAAGAAAATGAGTTTTTGTAATTTACCCATTAATCCTATTATTTTATGAATATTTATTTTTCTCTCAATACTTGCAGACGTGCTTCGGAATAAAAAAATCTTTTGGTGACCTATAGTGCTCAATATTGTACAAACAGTACAAGTGAGTGACACAACAATGCTGATTGAAAACTTATGTTGGTAAACAAAAAAAAATTAATACTGCCCGGTGCTAAGCATTACCAGGGTACAGGCATCAATAGTTTTAATACCTTTTTCATTTGCTAATTGCTCTAATTCTTCGTTTTCGGTTCCGGGATTGAAAATGATGCGTTTTGGATTAAGCGAAAGAATATAATCGTAGTAAGGCTGTTGGTTAGTGGGGTTCAGGTAAAGGGTTATGGTGTCCACATCTGTTTCGTCGGGATGTTCAGTTGTTATTTCAACCTGGCCAATTTTCCCCTGTCGTTTGCCAATGGCAATGGTTGGATGCTGATGGGCAGCTAATCGATCTACTGCCAGATTACTGTATCGTGCCGGGTTAGAAGAAGCACCCAGCACCACTGTTTTTTTCCTATTCATTTTAAACTAATTATATTACAATGTTGCAACAATTGAACCAATACCAGGTTCTTATTTTTGATACCTTCTAGTTTAAAGTACTTAATAAAACGGTTCAGGTAAACCAGGGTTCTCGTATTTAAAGGTTAGAATAATTCCGGATGATGGACAATGGCTCCTCCAATTTTTCCCCCTTTAAAATCGTACAAAAAGAACCCCATTTTTGCAGGTCCTAACTCGTTAAATGGCACCTCGTAACCTAACATTGTTTCATAAAATTTTTTTGCACGGTCAAAATCCGATACGGGGATTTCGGACAAGTTTATGGCGTTATCCAGTTGCATAGTATTGGTTTTGATTATGATATTCAAAATAAGCAAATGATGAATTGCATTCAAACAAACAATGGATAATTAATATCAGGCTTTGATTTTTTTTGGATTAAAATTTTTCTTTTCAGTCAACAACCTGTTGGCACAGTATTAGATAATGGGATATCAAAATACCGAAAATGATTATGAAGAAGAATTTCCTATTACTATCAGCACTAAGTGTGCTATCACTAGCATCTATGGCGCAAGTAGCACCAGCAAACAACAAAGGTGGTTTAATTATAAAAGGTGGCGTAAACCTTGCCAATATAACCATCGATCCGAATGGCCGCGTTGACGAGGCAAAACAATTAACGAGTTTCCAGGTAGGCGCTATACTCGACCTTCCGGTTTCAAGCTTCCTCTCCATTCAGCCAGGATTACTGTTTACTGGAAAAGGTTCCAAAACACAGCAGGGACAAGAAACCAATAGTAGTTATTACAAGGCAACCACCAACCCAATGTATGTGGAGCTTCCTTTAAACTTTGTTGGTAAAATACCACTAACCAATACAAGCAATTTTTATTTTGGAGCAGGTCCTTATGCAGCAGTGGGTGTATCGGGTAAAAACAAAACAGAAGGTAAAGTTTTTGGAGCTTCCTTTAAAAAGGAAAATGATATAATTTACAGCAAGGATAATCCGCTCACCTCGCAGGAAGAAAATGGAGGTTATGGCAAACTTAAAAAGTTTGATTATGGCTTTAATGTTACCACCGGTTTAGATTTAGGTAATGTTATTTTAGGCGCCAATTATGGTTACGGACTTGCAAAAATAAATTCAGGTTCTTCAGACAGGGCAAATGATAATAACAAGCACCGCGTATTAAGTTTTACTGTTGGTGTAAAATTGTAATATTTTTATTCGCATAATAAAATAAAAGGATTGGGTGCAAACTCAATCCTTTTTTTATTACCAATCTTAGCATTAAATTTTTTGGTAGTCAGCTTTAAATCTTTGTTCGGCGGCCGTTGCGTCGCACACTTGTACAAAAATTATTAATCAGCATTTTAGATGCATTGTATAATTGAGTGAACCACCAGCAGTTGGTCAGGCTACAACAATGTTAAATAGTGGGCTAAAAGCTT
>JBBSJX010000318.1:0-5027 GCA_038256825.1 Chitinophagales bacterium | reverse complement strand
GCATAAAGGTCAGGTTGGCATTTCCATCGTTTAAGTAGACACGTGGAGATTGATATTTTTCCTGGTTGTAAAACTCGTTGCCACCGCTGGCTACTACTAAATCAAGGTGACTGTCGTTATTTACATCAACCCATACAGCATCTATATCTTCATAGGTGCTGTCGTTATCCAGCGCTATACTTTCGATTTTTTTAAACTTTCCGTTTTTGTTTTGTATAAAAATGGCT
The DNA here is from genome assembly GCA_038256825.1 of Chitinophagales bacterium. Lineage (GTDB taxonomy): Bacteria > Bacteroidota > Bacteroidia > Chitinophagales > Chitinophagaceae > Segetibacter. Next base: position 4,800 of record JBBSJX010000318.1, on the reverse strand, counting down.
CCTTTTTGATCGCGTGAATTACCAACGAATACATCATCTAATCCATCATGATTGATATCTGCTACAGCCAGAGCTGGTCCTTCGGTTGAGAGCATATGTGGCAGTAAAGATTCGCGGTTAAACTCCTGGAATTGATTTTCGGTATGGCGGAAATTTAACTGAACATCATTTGTAATATCAACAACCTGAAGTGCGGTTTCAGAAGTAGTTAATTTATTATAATCGTAAACGGGAAGATTTGATTTATAACTAACCGTAAGTAGTGTATTGCCGTTTGGAACCTGCATTTTTTCATAAGTATTACCAGGCCAGATAACGATGACAGAATCAACTTTTGTATTTTTTAAACCTATGTGAATGGGCTGCTCCATGCTCGACATAAAGCCGTGAACCGGAAATTTTTCATAGATCCTTTTTTCCTGCCCTGAGTACAAAATAATTTTTGCTCCTATTGCATTTAAATTTCTGGCTGGCCCATTTAATTTAATATCCAGAAAACCGTTTTTTGATTGATTGTTATTGGTGTTGTTACGGTATAACATAGCTGGTTCACCTATATTATTTACCACCACGTCCAGGTCGCCATCATTATCAAAATCAGCATAAACGGCACCGTTTGAAAACGTAGGTTTATCATTACCGATTTGCTGTTCCATATCCTGGAACTTTACCTGCCCTTTGTTTTTATAAAATTTGTTAGGTAGTTTAATTACAGGAAATTTTTCAATCAGGGCTTCATCAATATTCTGAATTTTATTATCTACAATCCTTTGTTGAATTTCATTATCCGATATAAAATTGATGTAATCAATATCATTCAACCGTTTGGGTATTCCATTTGAAATAAACAGGTCTTTTAATCCATCATTATCAAAATCCATCCACAAAGGGGCCCACGACCAATCGGTTGCAGCAATATTACTATACAATCCCACCTCGCTAAACAAACCATTGCCCCGGTTAAACTGCAGGTTGTTTCTTGAATACTGGTAATTGTAACCGTATTCAATTTTCATATTAAAAACGTCATATCCATCTTCGCCCAGAGACCGTTTTAAAATGTTAGGGTCTGCGGCCAGCATATCAACCGAAACAATTTCGGGAAAGCCATCATTATTAATATCTGCTGCATCTACCCCCATCGAAAAGCGGCTGGTATGCATGATGTGTTCATTTATTTCATCTTTAAACGTTCCGTTTTTCTGGTTGATGTATAAATAATCATTCTCGTGAAAATCGTTACCAACATACATATCAGGATAACCATCCAGGTTAATATCCGACACAACAATACCCAATCCATATCCTATGGCAGTACTGCTAATGCCTGCTTCGCGGGATACATCGGAAAATGGAATAGATAGATCACCATCTTTTTCATATGGATGACTATTGTTTCTGAACAACCTACCGCCAGAAAGTTCGCTGGTGGTTCCTTCAAAATATTTTCTGGGTTTATAGTTGCCATTTTCATGTACGGAATGGTTTAATAAAAACATATCCAGGTCACCATCCATATCATAATCAAAAAAAGCAGCTTGTGTCCCAAAGCCCGAAAAGTCCAACCCATATTCTTTTGCCTTATCAGCATATTGTGGAATGCCGTTTCGGTCAATTCCCTGGCAAATCAATAACTGGTTTTTGCTGTTGAGTATTTTATATTTTCCTACCCGGCAAATATATAAATCCAGTAGACCATCATTATTAATATCCACAACCGAAACCCCGGTATTCCAGGCACCATCCGCAGGTATTTTAGCTTCCTTTGTTACATCTTTAAAATGCAGGTCACCGGTATTGAGGTATAAAGTGTTTAGCCCCTGGTTGGATGTAAAGAAGAGATCAATTTTACCATCATTATTAAAATCTCCGCTACCAAGGCCTGCACCATTATAAAAGTACATGTACTTTAATAGGTTAAAAGAGTCGGAAGATGTCAGGTGATTGGTAAACTCAAGACCGGTTGTTTTGCTCTCTAACAAATCAAAAAGTGCCACCTGCTTTTTGCTTGAATTGCAGGCTGAAAAAAGTGCAGTCAAAAACATCAGAATAAGCAACCAGGAAAACGATCTTTTAAAAAAATTCATAAAAACCCGGAATATTTAAAAACGTAATTTATTAATCCCACAATGAAGGTAACCGGTTTATAACATCCGAATGTTATTTAACGTTTTGCAAAAAGTTTTCGGGTAATACTATAAGTTTTCCAAATACCGCACAACCGCCAACCTTATATCTGATTGCGGGTTTTTTATAGATGACTGGGCTTCATACATTTTTATTATACCAGGATTTTGTGGAGTAAGAAATTCCAGGTTGGTTTCACCGCCGGTAAGTAAAAAATCCGTCATTGCCACACGGTACATTTTAGTTGGATTTATAAGGTCATTATTTATCTTCCAGTTTTGAGAAGCAAGATCAAATGTAAGTTTCTCACTGTATTGTAAATAACCACCCTTGCCACTGTTATTTCGTCCGGTAGTCAATATTTGAGCTAACAGGCTCCCTTTCATATCCACTTCCCTAATTCCTCCACCATAAGGAAGGCTTCGCAAAATATCGTATTGTGTTACGGGCATGGGTAAAATATCATCCACCCGCACCGAACCTGAATTTAAAATAGCCACATCGGCTGAGGGAGCCGCAGCATCCATTGCTTTTACAATAATCCTGGTAAGGTTTGTTGATCGTTTCCTTATTTCACTTTCCCTGCCGTCCAATGGTTCACCTTTATCTAAAACAACTTTTAAGGCATCAAACCCTATGGAAGCATAATTATCACGGGCAACATCCATCCACTTTTGCACAACAACATTAGTACTACTATCCAATTCAATTGATTCATTTAAATACTTTAATTGGGATGTTACTTTTACCTTATTATCCTTTTTACTTATTGCCATTTGTAAAACGTAAGCCGATTTTGCATTGGCATGCGCTTTTGAAATAACCACATTACCTACCTTTTCAAACCGATTATCATGTTCGTGCCCGCCAATAATCATTGCAAGCCCCGGAATTTCTTTTGCTAACACAATATCATCTTCCATTGTTTGGTGTGTTAGTGCGACTACCGCATCAACGGAATCTTTTAGCTGGCTATAAATATTTTTAGCTGTAGTTAGCGGATCTGTATAACCAACATACGCTGCTTTGTTAAAAGGAAGTGTTATTGCCATAAACCCAATTTTAGCCTCAGTGCCATCAGCATCCCTAACATTCATTATAAAACTTTGCGGAAACGATGTAGTAACAACCCCACTACGCCCAAATGGCTCCAACTTATTATTTACCTTATGAAAAGTGTTGGACGAAATCCATTTAAAACCAGATTCATTTATGCGTTGCTGCAATTCACTTTCCGCAATATCAAATTCATGGTTACCAAAAATAGCAAAGTCCATTCCGGCAACATTCATCGTTTCAATCATTTGCCTGCCCCGCACCCGGCTACCTTCAAACTTAATGCTGTTGTAAACCGACGGACTTAAAAAATCACCCGCCATCATTAAAAAAGTATTGCTGTTTTTTGCGCGGTATTGCTTTTTCAGGGTAGCTACCCGTGCCATGCCCCCTTCCCTTCCGCCGGCTAAAGGAGCTATTTCATAAACATCATTTACCTGTAAAAAAACCACTTCAATTTTACCATCATCTTTAATTACTCCAACTTTTCTTGTTGAAGTACACCCAGCCGATGTAAGTAGTATAATTGCAATTACCAGTTTAGATAGTTTCATCATAATAAATATTTAAGCGCTCCTTGCTGACACAGTAAAATAAGTAAAAAGAATTTTTTTTGGAGCCAGGCAGTAAATCTACATTAAGCATTGTTGCGTCGCACACTTGTACTTTTGGTACTTTAAGCAGCACTTACAAATTATTTTTAACCTGTATTATTTCGCCTGCAATACTAATAGCAATTTCTTCGGGTGTCTGGCTTTTAATATTTAAACCTGCAGGTGCTTTTATAGCATCAAGCCACAACTCATCCATTCCTTCATTTTTATAACCGGCAATCATTTTTGCCATCTTACTGCTGCTACCCAACACACCAAAATATTTAAACGTTCCGCCAACTAACGATCTAATAACTATATCATCTGTTCTGTATCCTAATGTCATTACAATAACATAGGCATTTATTCCCGGGTAAATAATATTTGAAACTTCCGCATAGTCATGCACCACTTTCTTCTCATATACAAAGGTATTTTCGTCCATTGTATTCAGGTTTTCCCTGTCATCAATTAATACAATGTAAAAATCCATCAGGCACATTATTCTGGATAAAGCCAAAGCGCAATGCCCTCCACCAACAATGTATAATTTATTGGCATAACCTATTCGCTGCCTAAACTCCCAATCCTCATTTTCCTGCTTTAAACCTTCTGCATCAAAGGTTGAAGCATAATAAAAATCCAATCCATTTGGTGTAAGGTGCAGGTAGCCATTCCTGTTGTTTTCCAGGCATTCTATTATCTCGTTTACAGCGTAAAAATCATTTTTATGAACGCTATACAATAAAATGGTTTGTGCCCCTGAGCATATCATTCCACTTTGATTTGCAACAGCGGATTTGTTGTGATTTTGTTTATGCAGCGAGTGTTCAATTGAGAAGGTAGCTAACCTTGCTTTAGCCAATTCAACAAATTTATGTTCCATTATTCCGCCACCCACCGAGCCTTTCATTTCGCCATTGGCATTAATCACCATAAAAAAACCCGTACGTCCAGGGCTACTACCCTCACTTTGTACAACCAGCATTAAAATACAGGGCACCTGCTTTTTTATGCTGGTACT
>JBBSJX010000317.1:0-5045 GCA_038256825.1 Chitinophagales bacterium | reverse complement strand
ATATTTAGTGGTATCCACCATACTAATAGCCGTTGAGGTGCCATTGAATTTATCCTGCAGGTAAGCAGTAACAACCTGGCTCATGTTGGCGGGCTTAAACTGCAGGCTATACACTTTTTTACTGGTGCTTTGCAGGTTTAAGAAAATGGTATCATTGTCTGCAATTGCATTCCTTCTTTCTATTGCCAGCATTTTGTTCTGGCTTTTTATACGAATGGCATCAGCAGTATTAAACATTGAAACACCTTGTGCATCCTGTCCGTCAACCGCATTATTAAAGTTAGGATGATAGCTGCTTACCACCCCTTCAGAAATTGTTGAAGTGCTACCTGCACCCACCATTAACATGGTAGTTAAGCTGGCAATAGCATCATGGGTTCCCACTCCCCTGCTGGCAATGCCATTTGAGCTGCTTTCAGCAACTTTATCTGTTTCGTGGAAGGTTATGTTACCAGCGGTTGTATCAGCAATCATCATAAAGGCAGCGCTTGATTGTATAGTGCCATCTTCAGGAAGACCTGTTGTATTTGGGGTAAGGGTATAAGTTCCATCGCCATTACTTGAACAGGTAACCCACTTACCAACATTGGAGCTTCCGCTGGTTTTAGGATCCCACAGGTAATATGTAATTCCAATTCCGCTTAGGGTATTTGCCGTAACGTTGTTATAAGTGTTGCCACCATTTTTATAATTACTGAATGCCAGATTGTTGAAACTAATAGTAGATGCATACGGGTTGCCAAATACCTGGTTGCCGCTGGTAAATGTTTTAATTATGTCACCGGTATTCAGCCTTCCCCTTGGTTCCAACACAGTTGAGTTTGCATTAATGGAAGGCGTAGATACAACGATACTTCTATTGCCACGTGCAAAAATTAAATAGCCTTCATATGTAGTAACCGGGGTATGCAAGGTTGGTAAAACTGACCATTGAAAAGTGGTACCGCTTTTACCCGGATAATATATAGAAGGGTTGTTGGTACTACCCTGGTCGTAGCCATCGCCTGGGTTGTAAACAGTACTCTTTGTTATAGTGGTGCCAAAGCCCGGCCATGGGTCTAAAGGATTATTTTTATCGCTGTTGGAAATACCTTCTTGCCATGCCTGGTTAATGGTTGGCGCATCGGTAGCACTTAAAGGAGTGGAAAGCAATCTCCATCTACGTGAGGCCGAGGTATTGCCTATTGACAGGTGACGCTGGATAACAAACTTACCTGTTCCAGTATAATTAATGGTTACTCCGGAAATTATGCCATTAACAGTAGGGATGGGAGCCACACGAGCGGTGGTATCATCTTTTGAATACATCACCACATCACTGTTTGAAAGGTTAAAAGTTCCCACATTTAAATTCAGCTCTTTTATTATTGAAATATGGGATGCCAGGGTTACTGTAGCAACAGCGGATGATTTATCCACCTGCATTTTGTAAAATACTTCACCACCAAAAGCCCCAAACCCGTTTCGTGTAGTAGCCAACACAGGTGCTGTAATTACCGAATTATAATTGCTGTTAAAGATTACAGTACGATTATTATGCAGGAATACAGCATCAATATTTCTTGTCCAGTTTCTTCCTAATGTAATGTCGCCTCCAGGCAGCGCTCCTAATGCCAGGCTACCGGCAATATTCACATCACGTGCCACAGTTAAGGATGCACTACCATCGTTGAAATTCTGATTAAGGGCAGAGCCGGCATCTATGATCAGGTCGTTACAAACGTAACCGGGACCTACTACAGGAAAATTTACCCCGGTATTATTTTGAACATGAACATTTGAAGGATAACCTGCACCGATATTAGCCGTAGTCCACTCTATACCTCTTGTAAAAAGGGAACCTGTTTTATAAATTAATGTAGAACCAGGGCATGTGTAAGTCGGAGCATTATTTACTACCGATCCACCGGGTAAAATGGTAAACTCCCCGTTTATGGTACTGGATGGTCCAAAATCAATGGCACCGCTGGTTTGGATGTTTGAAAATGACCATGTGCCCGATACTGACCCGTTTCCTGTAAAATTGATGACACCGGTGGTGCTGGCAGTTGCATCGTAAGTGCCATTATTTATAAGTGTACCGCCGGGTGATATAAACAGGCTTCCGCTGCCTGAAAGAACCAGTTTGCCACCGGGCTGAATAGTTACATTTTGTGCATATGAAATGCCTGAACTAATAGTGACTGTTGAACCTGCCGGAATATCGACATAGCTTGGTGTTGTTGGAATACCACCACACCAGTTTGCAGGATTATTCCAATCGCCGTTTGCACCTCCTATCCATTGGCCGTTAGGGTTTACCGTTACTGTTACAGTTGAACTATTTGCAACAGCACAAACGCCGCTTTGAACAACTGCTCTGTAAGCTGTAGTAGCTGTCAGGTTGGTTGCGGTTAATGTTGTGCTGGTATTGGCAATGTCGGTTGAGGTAGTGAAACCATCAGTTGATGACTGCCACTTTATGATGCTGCCAGTATATCCGCTTAAGGTTAATGTAGTTGAGTTTGATCCGGTACACACCGTTGCGCTTCCGGCAATTGAACCGCCTACGCTTGCAGGGTTAACTGTTACGGTACCAGTAGAACTGTTGGCACTGGAACATGCGCCACTTTGTACTACTGCACGGTATTGTGTGGTTGCACTTAAATTGGTTGCCGTTTGACTTAAAGTAGTATTTGCAATAGTATTTATTGTTGCAAAATTATCTGTAGATGATTCCCAACGAATCACGCTACCGGTATGACCACTTAAAGTTAAGTTTGTTGAATTGGTACCGGTACATACAGTTGCACTTCCGGCAATTGTACCGCCAACACTATTTGCATTTACGCTAATAATGGCGTTACCAGTCCTGTTGGCCGTAAGTGCTGTACAATTTGCATCACTTAAAGCACTAACAGTATATGTTTTTGCGCTGCCGGTTGTAAACGTATATGGACTGACTGTTATACCTGACACAGGTACTGGTGAAGTTCCATCGGTATAAGTAAAGTTCCAGGGCGAAGTACCGGTTAATGCGATGCTTACTGTAGCTGAGCTACCATTACAAATGGTGGCAGAACCACTTACTACACTTGTAGGTCGTGCATTAACTGTTACGGTAGCCTGGGTACTATTTGCAATGGCGCATGCACCGTTTTGTACAACGGCCCTGTATTTTGTGGTGGCCGATAAGTTGGTAGCGGTAAGAACAGTATTGGTATTGGCAACATCGGTAGCCGTGCTAAAGTTATTGGTAGAAAACTGCCACTTAACAACTGATCCTGTGTGGCCGCTTAGCGTTAATGCTGTTGAATTTGAAGTTGCACAAACTGTTGCATTACCGCTTACACTTCCACCTACCGAAGGTTGGGATACCGTTAAAGTGAAAGGATCACTGGTATTGGAGGTGCCACCCGTTTCAGAAACTGTTGCCCGGTATTTATCGTTATTAACGGGAGCAACAATAGTTAAAGTATTGGTAGTTGTACCTGAAAAATTACTACCATTAGTAATGGCGCTCCAGGTCGATCCTCCATCAGTTGACCTTTCCCAGTCATATGTTAATGCGCCGCCACCCGAGGTAGTACCTATAACAGCCAAAACTGCATTAGAATTGGAACATACATTGCTGTTAGTATTTCCCGAATTTTGAGAGATATTAGGAGCTGCAGTTAATATTTTAGTATTATAAGCAATAAAGGCGTAATCACTGTTGCCACTCGGTGTAATTTTCATCGATTTGATGGTGGCTGCGTTAGCAGCAGTAATTCCAAAATCAGAAAGTTTTAAACCTACTAATCTTATACCCTTGGTACCATTACTGGAATTAACACTTGAAGGATTTGCGGTGTTGTATGAAACACCAGTGCTAAGTGCAAATAGATCCAGCTTATAAGTTCCAAACGAACCTAAAACCATCATATCCTGGGTTAAAAAAGTTCCAACCGTTGTGCCTCCTGCATTTAAAAATTCAAACCTGTCGTTTCCGGCGGATGGATCGGCAATCTGGGTAATAATGATATCTGGCTCTGCATCAGCAATTTTGCTGATATCTATATTGCTCAAATTAAAAGTTAGTATGGCCGAAGTGGGAAGATTGGTAACCCCTGTACCAAGGTCTAAACCACGATCACCATCAATTAATACACTTCTTATTGTAGATGAAGCTACTCCACTTATATCGCCTGAGGTTGGATTCCCATCTGCTTTGCTCGCTATGGCAAGATAAACACTACCACCTGTGCTGATACCCGCAATACCTGATACAGGAAAAGCCCGGTAATTGCCCGGGTTAAATGAAACACCCCTGGCTGTAAGAATGGAATCGCGTACCCCGGTTGAATAAAATGAACCATTATATGCAAAGCCCAAAAGGTTATGAGAACTATCAATTACAGTGCTGTTGTTAGAAGCGGTGGTTGATGACCAGTACCCACCAAAGTCTGTAACAATTCTTGACAATGGTAAATAGGTAAAACCCGCCCGGGTTACAGTACCACCAGGTGTTGTTACTGAAAGTATGCCCGAATTGCCGTTACCAACAACAGCAGTTATTCTGGTTGCTGATACAACAGTAAAAGATGCAGCCGGAATACCTCCGAAACTTACCGCTGTTGCCCCGGTAAAATTGGTTCCATTAATAGTCATGGTTGTACCGGTGGCACCTGAAAAACCTGGTGCGGTTACTGAATTTGCTGGGAATACATTAATTGTAGGTACCTGGCAAATACCGGCTATTGATGAAAATAAAAATAGCGATAGAACAAAAATTTTAGTAAATACTTTGCTAATTAAAGTTTTTACATTTTGTTGATGTGAGGGGGTCTCAAGGTTGTTCATAGATAAAGGATTTTAATCACTTATTACAACGTGACTTTATCCTTTTTATTCTATCCATGGGAATAAAAATTCCGGAATTGGAATTTTATGATCAGGAACAATAAATTTTGTATAAAAAATTGCCGGCATTATTTGCAATAAAAGCTCAGTAAAGTGATTCGGTTGAAGAGTGCGACGCAAGAAAAGCATTATTAATAAACAAATGCTGGTAACATAATTCTTCT
>JBBSJX010000316.1:0-5046 GCA_038256825.1 Chitinophagales bacterium | reverse complement strand
GGCACATCCACAATGCCCTAAAACAAAAAAACCCTAAACCCTTTAAGCAAATTAAATTTGTAGTACACAAACCGCCACCCAAAAAAATTGAAACACAGGCTATTGCTCAATTTAGCGATCATTAGCTGCAAAATGGGTTAATTGATTTGCGGCAGGCCGATATTTCAAATATTGGAAGTGCCTTTTTAGGTGGAATTGTTTTTAATGCCGCCAATATACTTTTCGCTGCAGCTATTGCTATCGCAGGTATGGCTGTGGCTTTCCCAATTGGCATTGGTATAGCATTGGTACTGGGGGTAATGATAAATTATATAGGAGAGGAAAAAGGTGATCCATTATTTATTTTTCTTGGAGTTCTTTTTGTAGTTGCTGCTATCTTTTTGAATGCAAAGACCTACCGGAGATCTTCGTCAGAAGAAAAAAAAGTATCTACAAAAGGAATTTTACTTTCTATGGTGGCTGGATTGCTAATGTCATTTTTTTATCGCTTCATTGCAGTATCAATGGATCTAAATGATTTTGTACATCCTGCGGCAGGAAAGATGACACCATATACTGCTGTATTTATTTTTTCGGTTGGTATTTTAATAAGTAATTTTTTGTTCAATACTATTCTAATGAAAAAACCTTTTGAAGGACTTCCAACCGGATATTCGGAATACTTTAAATGAAAATTTAATACGCATCTGGTAGGTGTTTTGGGTGGATTAATTTGGGGTTTGGGTAACTCCTTCAATCTAATTGCCGCCGGTAAAGCTGGAACAGCTATCTCTTATGGCCTGGGCCAAGGTGCTACACTAATTGCTGCATTGTGGGGAGTGCTGATCTGGAAAGAATTTAAAAATGCGCCACAAGGAACAAATAGCCTTCTCACATGGATGTTCTGTTATTTATTGTTGGCTTAGGTTTTATTATATACGCAGGCATTTGACATATTATTGATTCTAAATTCGTGATTTATAAATTACAGTCCAACTGCCTTTTGTTAGATTCCTTTCTGAATTAGGTAATGAAATTATAGCCGCCATCCCTCATAAAAAAAACCGTTATAGGTTGCCCGTACAGGACTAGTGTAATGTCATCAAAATAAATTCCTTACATCTGTATGCTATTCCAGGTAAATGCAATTTTTAAAACCTTAAAACCAAAAAAACTTTAGCATGCTTTTAGGCGAGGCGCCTACGGGAATTACTAAGGTTCACTTCCTACTTTTATGTGATCCCAGTCGTCGGTTCTAAACGGTACGGCAGGCAAACCTGCTGCATTGTTCAAATTACAAATTGGATTTTGAGCCCACGCATAGCTGACGGCAACTGGATTTTTAACTTTCGGGTTACTCAGGATCACTTTGTTTCCTTTTATGGTTCCTTGCGCCAGGTAAAAAATATGATCTTCTCCGGCAATAGAAAATTTTTTTAAGGGTTCATCATTTTTTGTAGCGAGTCCATCGGCGTTATTAAAAATGATCTCCATAAGATTTCCTTCTATTTTGTTGTCAGCATACACAGGTCCGCATACACTACCTCTTTACCATAAACAAGGTGAAGTGCGTTTAAGGCCAGGCGATTGCCAACGGTTCGCTTGTCTACCGCATGAATGTCATTTGCATCCCCAACATCCAGCGAAACCGCCTTGCCAGTCTGCGGCAGGTATAGCGCATTTGTTTTTGCTTCCCGCAATAGCGGCCAGCCTTGTTCCTTAGTACCCCATTTTTGAACCTTTACCTTATCAGATAGCATCTTCCCTGTTTTGTAGTACAGTAATAATTGCTCCCGGTTTGCCAGCCGTGCCGCCTGGTAACGCCTATTTATAATCTTTTGCTTTAAAGAGCGGATAAATTCCAAATAACTTTTGTCCGGTTTCATATTGAACCAATGATCTTTCTTTGATGTGTTACAGGTACCTTGGTCGTATAATGTATCCAGTTGAGATATGTTTGCAATAGCAACCTATTCTTTATCTCCGACGGTCAATTTTTGCATTTCAATTCCTGCAAATACTAAACCCAATAAACCATGAGAGTCGTTTTTTACAACAGGGCGATTTCTGTAATAATCTTTATCCTCAGAACACATGGTTCCCATACATATTTCTCCTACCTCGCCGCTATCTGATATTACAGAAGTTAGTGCTCCCCAGCCTTTTAGAGCATAATTACTATATTCTTTTTTAGCTAACCATCCATTATTGATACCCCTGGCGATAGCCATTGTAAAAATGGCCGTGCCGCTGGTTTCCTTAAATGATTCAGACTCGTCTAAAAGATTAGGATAAAAACCGGTTTGTTTATCCTGGCATTTTACAATACCCGATATATGTTGCTGATATATAGTTAATATAGGTTTATATAACGGATGGTTCTTAGGCAAGTAAAGCAATACTTCACTCGCCGCCCATATGCCCCAGCCATTGGCTCTTGACCAATAAGGCAATTTAGCTGTAGGACGTTCTGAGTACCAGGCATGATGATAGAGGTTTACCTTCGGATTATACAGCCGTTTATTGAACTGGATTACCTGCCTTGCTGCATCATTCAAATATGCTTCCTTTTCTTTTTCCAACTTGGCGTATCGCGACATTTGCAGTAAAAAAGGAATTCCCATAAACATATCATCCACCCATAAAGTATATTTAAAAGGAGTTTCTCTGGCTAGAGTTCCATCAGAAAGTCTTAGCTGAGACTTAAGTATGTACTCCGTGGTGGAACTAACTAATGAAGTGTATCCTATATTATTTTTAAGAGACGGATTTGTTACAAGTGAATAAATAAACGGTAAAGCCGGAGCGGCGGAAAAATCGAGTAAGTGTGTATTCCACATTCTTGAAAAACGAGAATTTAACCGATTCATTTCGTATTTCTCATAAAAGATATACGGTTTTATCCCGATCATAAAATCGCAATAATTATTAAGATAATCCTTGTAAATCTGCTGATTAGTATAAACGCCAAGATTTCCTATCGCCCAAGCCAAACCGGCCGTATGATAATTCCAGTCGTATAAAGAACCCCATAACGGATCTGCGTCAAACACATCGGTAACCAATTCTATTTTGGGGAGTTGCCACGTAAACCTGCTTTCCCCCGACGAATAAAGTTTTCCGAAAGACATATCTATTTCAGGAGGATAAACGGTATTCAAGCCGTCAGCAGAATTACTTTTATCACCCTTAAAAGGGCCTATAATAATCCAATTAGAAACGGTGGCTACTTCCTTTGAAATTAAGCTATCGGCTGCCAGCGAAAACCTCAGCGGCTCCTTACCTTTATTAACATCCCCTTCTTCGGGCAAAGGCAGTAAAGGCTGCAAATTAAATTTCCATTTATTTCCTTTCAGTAACTGAGATTTAATGAGAACTTTGTTGCTGCCTTTTTTTAAAAGAGCCTTAAATTTATACCTAAGATCCCACGCTCGTTCATTTTCCTCAACAACAGCGTCGTTTATTCCTTCTTTGTTATAAACGAGCATGCCATTTATCCAGATCTTTAAACCATCCGTATGACTTACCTGAAATTCTATTTCGCCGTTCGCATCGCTTTCCAGATTACTGTAGGCATAAGCGATTCCACCAAAACTATTTAATGAACGCCCGAAATCAACCGTTTCAATTTGTTGAAAAGCTTTTTGAGGTTTACTAATAGTGGCACGCATTTTTAAAGCTGAATTAGCGATTACGCGATCGGCTACTAATTTGGTGTCTTCTATCGGCTGCCGTGTCCTATTTTGCGCTAAGGTGTAACTACTACTGGCGAAAATACCCCATATTGACACCAAGAAGATTTTTATATAATTCATTTAAAAGTAAATAAAAGTGAAAGATCGAGATAGGCGATACAATTATTTTGCATATCCGTTTAAGTCTTTATTTAATACATTTTACCAAGGAGGAGTAGAAAATCTTCCCGCCTGCCTGTGCTTTAATAGATTAATAATTCGATCCTATTAATGTAAAAGCAATGATTAATGAAATTTCATGTGCCTTTTAAGCATGTTTTTTTTTAAACCATGCAAATACAAATCACTCGTCATTTCCTTTTGAAAATTGCTTTTTATAATTGGGTTTATTTCAATCCTGCCATCCCCCCAATCGCTCCAGCTGGTTGTGCTCCAATCCCAGTTTATGTAGCAAAATCCTTTAATATTGGCATTAGTTTGTATCAGATTAAAATAAGGTTTAAACCATCTATCCCAACTTTTCTCGCCATCCTGAACATTTACTTTACGTGAGGTTGATTCGCCGATCATGACCGGCTTTTTATGAGCCATAGCACTATCCAAAAAAGCAAGTGTTTTGGGATCTGTAAAATGCGTTTCAGAGAAAAGATCTATAGACCACCAGTCTACATATTCATCTCCAGGATAGTAAGAGGTAAAATCAGCGTTTCCGTCAGTAGCAAAGCACCATAATAATGCTGCATTTTCAACCTTATATGTTTTAAATGCTTTGGCAATCTTTATAAATGCTTCTTTATAGGTAGCAGGATTGTATCCATTCCAGCGCCCGTTAAATTCGTACCCTATTCTGATATAGCAAGGAATTCCCCACTCTTTTATAGCTAAACAAAACTGCTTGATATTTTCATTATACAGACCTTGAGCCACTTTGTCTTCATAGTGTTCCTCCGGCTTCCCATCTCTGGTCATACTTAATCCGATTTGCGGCATTAGCATCCACGGATATTCATCCAATATGGCTTTTTGTTTTTTATACCACTCATTGAAGTTGGCGTTTTTTAAACTTACATAAAGCATATAAATGGCAGGACGAGTAGAATTATCCATTGCCGAAACATATTCTTTAAATGCCGGCTTAGACTGACCCGCACCACTTAAAACTTTTTTTCGTGGTTCAAATTTAGCTTTGTAATAATGTCGGGGGGTATAGTTTTGTTGTGCGAGAGTTACTTCAGCCGCTAAGAAAAAAGGAAGGCAAAAGCTAAAAAGAAAGAAAGGAAACCTTAGGTTAACCATGCTTATATAAATAAAGTGACTGATAACCAATTATAATTTACCAAGTGAATAGAAGTTAAAATGCGATCTTAGGTGC
>JBBSJX010000315.1:0-5056 GCA_038256825.1 Chitinophagales bacterium | reverse complement strand
TCTACAATTATCCGGTGTAATGAAACTTCCTTCTTAACAGGGATAAACTCCTCGCTATCCAGAACAGGCTCTAAAACATTTCTGAAATTGTAAAGCTGCTCATCGGTGCCAATAACTTTAATTTTATCGAAAGGAAATAACATATTTAACCGGTTTGGAACCTCAATAATTGTTTTTCCGCGCTCTATACTGGCTATGTTTATTCCAAACTTTTCGCGCCATTCCAAATCCTCCAAAGTTTTACCGATAAAATTAGCATTAGGATTGATGGTGAAATTGGCTAAGTGGGTATCCCAGGGCGAAATATTATTGCTTTCATTAAACCCTTCAATCTGGTCGCGGGCATTCAAATTGGTAAGAAACCGGTGTTCAATCCTGCTATAAAACGTTTGAATCCTCTTTGCAAAAATTACCAATACCACTACCATTACCAGCAATGCAACAAAAAACGAAGTAACCGGTGGAAAAAACTGGCTGAGCAAAACAAATAAATAAATAACGGCCAGCACGTTTCTAAAAATTTCCAGCATAACCAAAGGACCGCGATTGTATTTTTTATCAAGCCATAAGTTTGCATAAGAAAGGCTGCCAATTTTACTGATGGTTAATGCCCAAATAAAAGGCGACATACTAAATAAAGTAATAACCACCGTGAGTATGTTGCCCAGCATTTTATTACCAGTTTGCTCAACTATAAATGGCGACAGGTAAAAAGAGGACATTAGAATAAAAAAGATGATAACTACCGAATTGGTTAATATAATAATCAGGTAAGCACGTAATACAATTCTCCAGTCACTTTCGGCCTGTATGGTTTGTGCACCTGTACTGTACCGGTTTAAACTATTTAATAACCTGGCGGGCAAAACTTTCTCAAGAAACAAATAAAAAGGTTCGGCACTCCTGATCATATACGGCGTTGCAAACGTGGTAATAACCGAAACTCCCACAGCTATTGGATACATGTAAGGGCTGATAACATTGAGGGTAAGCCCTAACGTAGCTATTATAAAAGAGAATTCTCCAATCTGCGACATACTGGTACCCGCCTGTATGGATTGTTTTAATGGCTGGCCAGCCAGAATGGAACCAATGGTAACATTAACTGTTTTGCCAATAATAACCACCGCAGTTAGCAACAATACCGGTCCCGCATATTCCAGCAAAATTTTGGTATCTATCAACATTCCAACGGATACAAAAAATACCGCTCCAAATAAATTTTTAAGGGAGTTAACCAGGTTTTCTATCTTTTCAGCCTGGGTGGTTTCAGCTAAAATAGAACCCATAATAAAGGCACCAAGGGCAGCCGAAAAACCTACTTTAGCTGCCAATACCACCATTAAAAAACACAACCCAACCGAAACCACCAGCATGGTTTCATCGTTCAATAATTTTTTACCGGCCCTTAATATGGAAGGCAATAAAAATATGCCTGCTAAAAACCAAAGGCATAAAAAGAAAATCAGTTTTAATATCGACATCATCAATTCAAAACCTTCAAATTGCTGCTTTAGCGATATGGTTGATAATACCACCAACATCAATACCGCTACGATGTCTTCAATAATTAAAATACCCAATACAGCGCCGGCAAACTTTTTATTTTTCACCTTCAGTTCATCAAAAGCCCTTATAATAATGGTGGTGGAAGAAATAGATAAAATTCCGCCGAGAAAAATGCTATCCATGATAGACCAGCCCAGGTATTGCCCTGTTGCATAGCCAATAAGCACCATCATGGTAATTTCAAAAATGCCCGATATGGCAGATGTACCACCCAACTTAGCCAGTTTTTTAAAACTAAACTCCAGGCCCAGACTAAACAGCAAAAATATAACTCCAATTTCAGCCCATATGCGCACCCCTTCAAGGTCGGATACTGAGGGAAACAAATTAAAGTTTGGCCCAACCAATAAACCCGTCAAAATATAACCAAGCACCACCGGTTGCTTCAGCCTTTTAAAAAGCAGAGAAGTAACAGCGGCAGCGCAAAGTATCAATGCCAGGTCTTTTATCAAGTCGGGTAAATGCACCATAAATACAATTTCGGGCTATTTTAGTAATCTCTCACCATATGAATAATACCCAAAATTATTGAAAGAGCAAAAGCATAATTTGTTACACAACTATTTTTAATAAAATCAGCAACTTCTTCACCACTGCAAGAAGCAACTATTTTTATTTCTTTTGCAATTAAGTATAAAAAAATAAACAGGCCCCAAAGCCTGTTTATAATAATGATTCTCAAATCTATAAAACCTCTTAACCTAATTTAATAAAGTCATCATGGAATCGTACAATTGATTTTTAGTAAAGGGCTTTTGTAAAAATATATCCGCGCCATTTTCCAAGGCCACATCTTCTGCCGAAGCATCAAAGCCTGAAATCATAATAATTTTAATAGCCGGGTATTTCTTTTTTACAAAACTGATAAAGTCAACCCCAAAACCGTCAGGAAGTTTATTGTCTAATATAATTACCGCAGGGTTTTCCTTTTGCAGGTATTCTTCAGCAGCAGTTAGGTTTTTTACATGATCCAATTCAACTTCTTTCCCGTTAAGCATAATATCCAGCAATAAACACATATCGCTATTATCTTCTACAACAAGGGCTTTTTTAGTTTGGATACTCATTTTAGCATTTGGCATTTTGGTTGTTTTTTAAGTTATAAGTCCAGGTTCATATCTGTGCTCAATTAAATAAAAACTGTTCCACTTAAATATTGTTCAATTATTTGGATTATTTGAGGAATAAAGTAGCCAAATAAAATATTTAAACTGGCAGGCGAAAAACATTTAAATTGATAGGTAGTTTTAATAAATGAACGATGACTTTGTTAAATGGAGAATTTATTATAAAAATAAAGCATGCATATAAAGTATAAAATCAATTCATGATTTTAAAATTGCCTAAATTTTGAGAGGTGCTAACCAAACTTTCAATATCCTGCTTACCTTCGCCCCCATCTTTCAAAAACTTTCATTCCTAAAACCATTATATTTTAGCTACATTCCGTTTATTTTAATTGGGTTGTATCCTACTATTATGGTCTCGACAAAAAATTTATTTAGAATATGAAATTATCAAAATTTATTTTTGATCTTCCACTAAACCTGATTGCTCAAAACCCTGCTAAAAAAAGAGAAGACAGCCGAATGATGGTTGTTCACAAAAAAACCGGGCAAATTGAGAATAAGCACTTCCGAGATATTGTAGATTATTTTGACGACAAAGACGCTTTTGTAGTAAATAACACCAAAGTATTTCCTGCAAGAATGTATGGACGTAAAGAAAAAACAGGCGCTTTGGTGGAGGTTTTTTTATTACGCGAATTGAGCCAGGCCAATAAACTTTGGGATGTTATAGTGGAGCCTGCAAGAAAAATACGTGTAGGAAACAAAATATATTTTGGTGATGCTGACGAATTGGTTGCTGAAGTTATTGACAATACTACCAGCCGTGGCCGTACTATTCGTTTTTTATGGGAAGGAAGTGAGGAAGATTTTAAAAAGCAGTTAGAAGCTTTAGGCGAAACCCCGTTGCCGGAATATATTAAAAGAAAACCTGACGAGAACGACCGTGAAAGATACCAAACGGTTTATGCAAAGCACGAAGGTGCGGTAGCTGCTCCCACCGCCGGTTTGCATTTTAGCAAAGAACTGATTAAGCGTTGCGAAATTAAAGGTATCCGCTTTGCCGAAATTACGGAGCATACCGGTTTAGCCACTTTCAGAATTATTGATGTGGAAGATTTGCATAAGCATAAAATGGATGCTGAATTCTTTAAAATTGATGAAGAAGCCGTTAAAATAGTGAACAAAGCAAAAACACAGGGTAATCGTGTTGTGGCAATTGGCACTACAACTATGAGGGCTTTAGAAAGCAGCTATACTGCCGATAAATTATTAAAAACCGGCGAAGGCTGGACCAACCACTTTATTCATCCTCCATACGAATTTAATGTGGCTGATGCAATGGTTACCAACTTTCACCTGCCAAAAACCAGCTTGCTCATCATGACCGCATCTTTTGCCGGATATGATTTAACCATGGAAGCTTATAAAAAAGCAATTAAAGATAAATTTCACTTTTCCAGCTATGGAGATGCGATGTTAATTTTATAATTGAAGCAAAATAATTATTCAAACCTGCATTAGTAATTCTAATGCAGGTTTTTTTTTCTGCTATATTTTTTGCTGAATAAAGTAATGCAGTTCACGAGTGCGAACCGCCAAAGGTCGGTCAGGCTGCAAGTAAAGCCTCGCAAAGAAAGGATGCCCGGAAACAAATTAAAAAAATTAAGCATTGGCTAACGCCCTATCCAGGTGAACATAACCGCCATCAACATGAATAATTTGCCCGGTGGTATGACTTGATTTTCGAGAAAGCAGAAAAGCCACCATGTTGGCAATTTCTTCTGGCGTAGTCATCCGGTTTTCGAACGGAATTTTTGAGTTGATATCTTTTAATTTCTCCTCCGGATTTGGCAATGTTGCAATCCATGTTTCATAGGCTGGGGTATAACTTTCGGCAACCACAATGGCGTTTACCCTGATTTTATATTTTAGTAATTCAACCGCCCACTCGCGTGTTAGTGCATTGCGACCACCGTTGGCAGCAGCATAAGCGGAAGTATTTCCCTGGCCCGTTTCGGCCGTTTTTGAAGTAATATTTACAATAGAACCCTGGCTTTTAATTAATTGTGGCAGCGCAAAATGCGCCATTAAATAATAATGTACCAGGTTATTGTGCAGCGATGCCATAAACCCTTTGTAACTCCCATGCTCCAGTCCTACCCCATCGTTATAACCGGCATTATTTACCAGGCCATCAATGCTGCCAAATTGGTTAATTACAGCTTTTACTGCCGCCTCACATTCAGTTGGGATACTTAATTCGGCTTCAAATTGGGCAGCATTGCCACCCGCAGCTTTTATTAAATCAACCGTTTTTTGGTTGTCCTTTTCGCTCCTGCCAATAATTACAGGAAGCGCTCCTTCGTTGGCCAATACCCGCGAAATGCCTTCGCCAATTCCCTTTGCACCACCTGTTA
>JBBSJX010000314.1:0-5064 GCA_038256825.1 Chitinophagales bacterium | reverse complement strand
GTAATTGCGCCTTTGTTATTTCGGTAATCATTTCGGCCAGCTTTTTTTGCTGCAACTGAAAACCGCCAATGGGCCTGCCAAACTGTTCTCTTTCTTTGCTATACTGTAAAGCGGTGTCGTAACAATCCATAGCGGCTCCCAAAGCACCCCAGGCAATACCATAACGTGCTTTGCTTAAACAACCCAACGGGCCTTTCAATCCTTTAATGTCAGAAAATATGTTTTCCCTGGGCACCTTTACATTATCAAAAACAAGTTCGCCTGTTGCGCTGGCTCTTAAGCTCCATTTTCCATGGGTGGTTGGGGTTGTAAAACCTTCCATGCCACGTTCAACAATTAATCCCCTGATATCGCCAGCTTCATCTTTTGCCCAAACAACAGCTACCTGTGCAAAAGGTGCATTGCTGATCCACATTTTGGCACCATTTAAAACAACATGGTCACCGGCATCTTTTATATTAGTAAGCATCCCAGCCGGGTTACTTCCATGATCGGGTTCGGTTAATCCAAAACAGCCCAACCACTCGCCACTGGCTAATTTGGGAAGAAATTTTTGTTTTTGTTCTTCGGACCCATAAGCAAGAATTGGGTACATTACCAGCGAACCCTGTACCGATGCGGTTGACCGTACCCCACTGTCTCCTCTTTCCAACTCCTGCATCATTAATCCGTAGCTGATATAATCCAACCCGCCACCACCATATTCAACCGGAACGGTAGGCCCAAAACATCCGATATCACCCATTTGTTTTACTATCTGCTGAGGGAACTCGCCCTTTTGAGCATAGTCTTCAATAATGGGCGAAATCTCTTTTTTTACATAACTGCGCACACTATCCCTTACCAACTTTTGTTCTTCTGTTAAAAGATCATCTATAATATAGTAGTCGGGCGATTGAAAATTATCCGTCTTGGCAGCCATAGCAATTATTTTAAAATTAGTACCAGTTAAATCGAAATCCAGAAATACATCTCAAACCTGGCAATGAGTAGAAAACGCTTTTAGTTCAATTCTGACAAAAATAAAGGGATGCAGTTACCTGCCAAGCAATTGTTTTATTTTTTGAGGACTAATGCTATTTATTAACAAACCAACTCCCTTATTCCATCTAATATTATTCAAAACCTACATCAGTATTCTTAAAACCTGTTACATTATAAAAAGTTCGATAGCTGTATCTTACCGTTTCAACCAGACACTATGGTACCCACACCCATGTATTACGACGATTACCTTCAACTGCAACAAATTCTCAGTAGCCAGCATCCCAAAAGTTTTGAAGCACCCAATAGTCCTGCCCACGATGAAATGTTATTCATCATCATTCACCAGGCTACTGAATTATGGTTTAAGCAAATTTTGTTTGAGTTGGATTATGTGATGGGTATTTTTAATAAGCAAGAAATTAATGACAACTCTGAAGACCTGAACCTGGTTCGCCATCGCCTTAACCGCATTACAAAAATCAACGATTTACTTAATCACCAGGTTTCTATTTTGGATACCATGACCCCGCTTGATTTTCTGGAGTTCAGGAACCTGCTCACACCTTCGTCAGGGTTTCAAAGTTTGCAGTTTCGGTTAATTGAAGCAAGGCTTGGTTTACAACTGCAGAAACGCCACCAACACGATTATTACAAACGCACCAACGAAGGTGGTTTTACCCGGCAACACTTCGACCTTATAAACCAGGTAGAACAGCAAATGAGCTTGTTACAACAAATTAATCGCTGGCTGGAGCGGATACCATTTTTCAACGTGGCTTTCTGGTCGTCATTTACAAGCATAAACCCGGCCGATGAAAAAGTTCACCCCTTTTGGGCAACCTACCGAGAGGTTTACAGAAATGGTTTAACTGAAAGAGAAAAGAATAAACTGGCCGATTTTGATTATGTTTTTTTTGAGAAAGAAATGGAAGGAAGTACGCTGGAGCAATTACAGGTTCTACGCTCCGACCTCTCCCCTGCTGCTATGCGTGCTGCCTTGTTCATCATGCTTTACAGGGATTTTCCTATGTTTCAAACCAGCTACCAGATATTAGACGCGCTTATTGAAATTGATCACCAAATGAGTAATTGGCGACACAAGCACTTTATAATGGTTCGCCGCATGATTGGTATGAGGGTAGGCACGGGCAACACCTCGGGCGCCGGTTACCTGGAAGGCGCTTTAAATAAACATTATATTTTCAGAGACCTCTCCAGCCTGTCAACCTATATTATTGAACGCCATAAATTACCTAAACTACCCGTTGAACTGATTCAACACCTGAGTTTTAACATCAATTAAAACTACGGTTAAGATATTTTTTTGGGGTTACCAGCATCAGTTAATAATGTAACATTGTTGTGTCACTCTCTTGTACTTTCAGTGCTCTATGCAACACAAACGTATCAACTCACTTGTACTATCAGTGCTCTATGCAACACAAACGTATCAACTTTTAACCTTTGATAATTGTATATAATTCTTTCACTCAAAGCAACGAACCACTAGCATGAAATTAGCACCGGTAGCACAGAACCCATTAGAATGGCTGGCCTTAAAAGCAGGCTTAATTCCAGAACCATTGGCCTATTCGCACTTTGGATTTATGATCAGCAAATTTTTGCTCGAAGCTGTGGACAAAGGTGTATTTGAAGCGATTGGTCATCAAAAAGTTTCGTTGCATCAAATTGTTGAAACCTGCGGGTTAAACCAACGTGCAGTACAAAGCTTAATGGGTGTACTAGCCTCTTTAAAACTAATTGATCAAAAAAAAGAACGCTATTTTTTAACCCGGTCAGCAAAAAAATGGATTTTAAAAGATAGCCCGCAATCATTGTATTGGTTAATGATGTTTGACAACCGCGTATGCCTTAAATGGATGGATTATACCGGCACCTTTTTACAAACGGGCAAAGGCCTACAATACCACGACACCTTTAATGAGGAAGAATGGTTTTATTATCAGAAAGCGATGGAGGCTGCCGCAGCCGTAACATCAAAGGAAGCAGTAAATAAAATAGCAGTTAATAAGAACGCCACAAAAATGTTAGACATTGGTGGCGCTCATGGTTTATATAGTATTGCTTTATGTAAAAAATATACTTCGCTAAACAGTACCATTTTAGATCTTCCCGCTGCCGTTGAAAAAGCTACTGTCATATTAGAGGCTTACAATATGGGAACGCGGGTAAAACACCAGGCAGGTAATATTTTAACTGATGCTATTGGGTTTAATGAATTTGATAATATTTTAATGGCGAGTGTTGCCCATCATTTTACAATGGAAGAAAATGTGCAGGTGGCAAAAAAAGCCTTCGATGCTTTAAAACCCGGTGGGTATTTTACTATTATTGAAGTTTTGCGCCCATCTAACAATAGCCAGAACAAGGATATGCTAAGTGCTGTCGGCGATTTCTTTTTTGCCCTTAGCAGTACTTCAGGGTTATGGAGTTTACCTGAAATAAAACAGTGGCAAAAAACGGCAGGGTTTGAGCATTATAAAAAACAAAGTTTCATAACCATCCCCGGTTATGTTGCTGTTACCGGACGTAAACCATTGTAGTATATTACCTGCAGGCTGCTGACTGTTAAAAAAGTACAAGAGTGCGAACCGCAAGTGGTCGGTCGGGCTGCAACGGCCGATGCCCAAAGATGAAAGGCCTGGCTAATAATTATCAAAATATTGTGTAAAAACCCGGCAAACAAGCATCCCTTTAAATTGCTTGCTTAGGTTATTGTATTTTATTTGCTAAAGCAATTTTATCCTCACTGCATATTCTATATTATGAAGCATTCTATAAATCGTTATTTAGCCCTCCTGTTATTCGTTTTAGTATGTTTTGAAGGAATAGCACAACACCCTCCCAACAGGTATTTGCCGGTATCGCCTGAGGTTAAAGTGGGCAAGCTGGCAAATGGATTAACTTATTACATCAGGAAAAACAGCGAGCCGCAAAACCGTGCCGAACTTAGGCTTGTGGTGAATGCCGGCTCAATATTGGAAAATGAACAGCAATTGGGCCTGGCACATTTTACTGAGCACATGGCTTTTAACGGTACCAAAAATTTTAAGAAGCAGGAACTGGTAAATTTTTTGGAGAAAAGCGGTGTACAGTTTGGCGCTGATTTGAATGCCTATACCAGTTTTGATGAAACAGTTTATGAATTACAACTACCTACAGATAGTATGGAAGTTTTTAAAAAAGGATTTCAGATACTGGAAGACTGGGCCCATAATATAAGTTTTGAACCAGCAGAAATAAATAAGGAACGCGGGGTGGTTATTGAAGAATGGCGGCTGGGCCAGGGAGCAGAAGAGCGGATGCGTGCAAAATACTTTCCTGTTATATTAAAGGGTTCGGCCTATGCCAACCGCTTACCCATTGGCAATAAAAAAAACCTGGAAACATTTAATCACAAAACCTTAATCGACTTTTATAAAACATGGTACCGGCCAGATTTGCAGGCGGTGATTGTGGTGGGCGATGTAGATGTAAACGAAGTAGAGCAGTTAATTAAAAAGCATTTTGCAGGTATTCCTAAACCCATCAATCCTAAGCCACGCAAAAAATTTGGTGTTCCATCGCACCCCGAAACTTATACCACTATTGTAACCGATGCGGAGCAACCGTATAATGTTGTACAGTTTTCGTATGTACAACCTGCTATACCCGAAGATAAAACGGATTTACAATACAGGGCATCCATTATACGCCAGGTTTTTAATGCAATGATGAGTGCCCGGTTACAGGAAATTGCCCAAAAACCTGATGCACCATTTTTATATGCAAGCACCGGTTATGGAGATTACTACGGAAACAAAGATGCGTTTTCGATGTATGCCATGGCTAAAGATGGCAAAACCCTTGCTGCCGCCAGCCAGGTTTTATTAAATGAAAATGCAAGAGTAAAGCAATATGGTTTTACCACCGGCGAATTGGAGCGGACTAAAACAGATATGCTGGCCGGGATGGAATCACAATACCAGGAAAGAGACAAAACCAAATCGGCCGACAAGGTTAGGGAACTGGTTAATAACTTTTTAAAAGGTGAACCCATACCCGGGATTGAGTATG
>JBBSJX010000313.1:0-5074 GCA_038256825.1 Chitinophagales bacterium | reverse complement strand
TACATTCCCCATGTCATTTTTATAAACCGCCACTTTCTTTAAACCCACATTCATTATAGCCCCTTCACCATTTTCCAGCTCTTCAATCGATTTTATATCCCCGGCTTTTAAAAAATCTACGTATTGAGCAGCCATATTTCCTGCTTCTTTCAAAAAATCACCGGTGGCTTTCATGGTTATTCTCGAAGGGTCATACACTTTATTCCACGGGTTTTCATTACCCATAATAAGATCACTCACCAAAATACCACCAATGGTGCCGTGTGTTATACCATTACCAGAGTCGCCTGTAATTACGTATACATGATCATCGCCCGGGTTTTTGCCTATAAATGCTAATGCATCTACAGGTTCTAAAACCTGTCCCGACCATTTATACACCACTTTCTGCACTTGAGGGAAACGCTCTTTTGCCCAAGCAATTAAATTATCGTAGCGCTGCTCCTGCGTTTTTGCTTCTTCATCTTCCTGCCCCGTTTTATGGTCCTCTCCACCTACAATCAGCATATCAAACTGATCGTTGTATGGTTGCAGGCGTGCATAATGATATGGATATGCAACCCATTTGCTTTCAGGATTACCTGTATCCCACCACAAAGCAGCTTCCATTAAATTTTTAGGAACCAGCGCACCCACCACATAGGTGCGATAAGCAAATTGCTTTGTATGCAACGTAAACATATTATTTATGGGCGAGTTGGTAGCTACCACAATATGGTTGGCTTTTATATTATAACCATTGGCAGTAACTGTTCGTTCCTTTACATCATCAGCATGGGTTTGGGTATAAATAGTTCCACCGTTATTAGTAATAAAGTCCACCAATCCATTTAAATATTTTAATGGGTGAAATTGCGCCTGTTGCTCAAAATTCAGGCAGCTTCCCTTTTCATTTTGTAAGCCCGGCACTTCACTAAGCATTTTGGTTACCACACCTACTTTTTGAGTGGCTTCGTATTCATCATCTAAAGTTTTTTGCTCATCGTTAGGGTGCAGAAACAAATACCCATTTAAACGTTTAAAGTCGCATTCAATATTCAAATCGCCCGTTGTTTTTTCAATAAAACTGATGGCATCGGTATGGCTTCCGGCAACCAGTTTTGCTTTTTCCTCGCCATGTAATTTTATTATTTCGGAGTATCTATCGTCCAGCGCATTGGAAACGTGCGCTGTTGTCCGGCCTGTTTCACCGCTATAAAGCAACCCATCTTCAATTAAAACCACCTTCCTGCCAGCTTTTGCCAGGCAATAGGCAGTGGTTATTCCTGATATTCCTCCACCTATAATTAATACATCAGTATCAGTATTGGAATCGAGTGGCTTAAATTTTTGTTGGTGAATGGTGTCCAACCAAATAGTGGAATGTTTTCCCGAAGTTTTCAATCCTTCGTCGTTTGTCGTTGACATTGTTTGCATAGCTACCTTTTGCTTACAATATTCAAATCACATACCATCCGTTTTATAATACAAAGCATCCCTGGCATGTAGATATTTATGAACCAGGGAGGTGAATATAAATGTGGCATCGTTGCGTCGCACTCTTGTACGGCATATCTTAACGCCCCGGCAAAGTGTATCAGGTTAATAATTGTTACCAGTTGAAACCATGTTACCAAACGCTCCAACTTGTTTTCTTTTGTGCCGAAGATGAGAATACCATGTTTTACCAGGAATTTGTCAATAGTTCCATCAATTTTTTAATAAGGTTATGGATTAATAACCCCGACCAGTCTACTTATAACAGGGTGCTAAGCGAGGCCGTTATGCAAATTAAAAAAGCCTACGACAATAACAATATCACTATTCCATTCCCTATACGCACATTTTATTTTGGCATAAAGGGCGGCACGCCTATAAATAAAATAAGCATGCAGGTTAACCGTGTTAATGAGCAATAAAACCAGGATTAATTATTCGCCGGGGTGATATTGGCGTTCAATATGTTTTAAAACATCTTCTTTGTAAAACAAAACGTCTTTAAATTTCCCGTCAATATACATTTGTGCCTGGTCGGTAAAATGCGGGCTGGCCGGGTTAAAAAATTGCCCACCGGTTATAACTGATTTTGCTTTAACCTTTTTACCAAACTCAACACTAGCTATAAAACTGTTACCCGAAACGCCATAACGTTTATCCAAACCTTGTGGCCGTCTGCTTGCAAACGATGGTAACGATCCAAAAGTTGCGGCCGCTAAACCAACAGGCAAACTGGGTGCTTCATCATTAAATTTACCATCTGCTGGTCGCTGGTACCGGTTAATGGTTCCCCAGGTAGTTTTCCAGGTGCCAAATCGTTTGGTTATGTCCTTTAAGGTTTCGTTTAACAAATCCATTCTTTCGGCACCGGTTGTTTGGGCTATACCCCTGTTTAAAAGGGTTACTGCATGCGTTGATTCATAAGGATTGTTTGCGGCGGGTTGTTTTAGTAAAAACCGGTAACCAAATTCAATTGCTATAGCCGTAGCCACCGAATTTTCGGATGAATTACGATCCCATGCCTTCAATAAATTTATAGGTTCAGCCAATTTATGTTTTAACGGTTCGCCCCCAGACAAATTTTGGAAATCTTTTAAAAGTACCGGGACCATTTTATCAAAAAACGTTAAGTGATGGTTGTACCCAATAGTTGTAATCATTTTTTCAATGGTTAAACCGCTTGCTTTACTTAATAAAGGAGCCGCATTTAATCCCCTGAAATTTTCTCCATCAGGCGCCATATACACCGGGTAATTTTCTTTTTTAGGGCTGCTTTTTCCTGAAACGGTAAAAGGCGTGGCATTGCAGTTTTGTATATAACCGCTGGCGGGATTGTATACATGAACAATTTTATCAAGCTCGTAAACCTGCTGCCAGTCGGTGGCTGATGTGCTGCCATCAACCGGTAAGCTATAATCGTATTTGCTACTGCGCCGGGGTACAAAGTTGCCATGCCAGTAAGCAATGTTTCCTTTGTTGTCGGCAAATACGGTATTGTCGCTGGTGTTAGATCGGAGGTTCATGTTTTGTTTAAATTCTTCAAAACCCTTGGCCCTGGTGCGTTGCCACGATTGAATTAAAGCATTCATTGAACGGTTGTTTTCCCGGAGGCTAATCCATTTACCATTACGGCTACCCATTACCGGCCCGTGGTGGGTGTAATATGTAGTAAAACTTTGCTCGGCAAAACCGTCGCCTTTTTTATAGCGAATAATAACCGGTTTGGTGGTTACCGGTATTAATTTATCATCGTATCTGGTAAATAATTTTCCATCATGTTCTACCACCGTTTCAACAAAAAGGTCGGCTACATCTGTAGCGCCGGAGGTGTGCATCCAACCACAATATTTATTAAAACCCTGGAAAATAAAAAACGTTCCCCAGGTAGCTGCACCGTAAGTATATAAACCTTCATCACTCACCATTTGTGCCTCCGACCTAAAGTAAAAAGTTACGTGGGGATTAATATAAAGTATCGCATTTTTTGAAGCTGTTTTAGATGGCCCTACCGCAAAGCCATTTGAACCCGTTGGGTCAATATCATAAAAAGGAATGTGCTTATCAGCATAAGCTACAGAACTACCTTTTACGGGGTAAAGGTTGCGCATATCCGCTACGGTTGCGCCGCCGTTTTGTGTGGCCGAAATACTTCCATTGGTGCGAAGCAAGTCATACCACGGTTCAAAATGGGTAAGTACTGCCGGTTTAACTTCGGGATGGGTATAGAGATAATAATTTACCCCGGCGGCAACGGCATCTAACAATTTGTGTAGCCAGGCGGGGCTGTTTTTATAATCTGTAATCGCAGCGGCTGTATCGTAAATCAAACGCATTTCAAGATCATTGTATAACTGCTCCTCGCCATACACTTCTGATAAACGCCCCAACATTTCAAGGTTGTTCTCCTCAACTTTTTTAAAGTTTTCTTCGCATTGAGCATACATTAAACCAAACACCGCGTCGGCATCGGTTTTTCCATAAACGTGTGGTACGCCCCAACGATCCCTGATGATGGTCACCTGTTGTGCCTGCTTTTTATAACCTTCAATTTGGAGTGGGTTAATGTTTTGACTAAAACCAACAACAGGCAGTAAAAACAAGAAATATAATAAACGCATGGTCAATAATAATTAGGTTTTCAAAGTAATGAATTCTTGCGGGGAAAGCTGAAAGACATACAGAAATACAATGTTTTAAACGGGTGCATAAATTAGTAATGAGAAAAAACCTGCAAATTTTTAAGTGACTATTGTTGAAACCTGAAGTTGCTTAAACATTTGCGGATGAAGTGATTGCGACGCAACGATGCCGCTATGAAAAATGAACGCTGGTATTTAAATTATTTATTTAAGTAAAGCCGCAGAAGGGAAATTTTAAAAACAATTGTTTTCAGAAACTACCAGTTCTTTAAATTGTGCGTTTAATAAATGATTAGTTATGAAATTAACGCAACTCTTTCTTTGTCTTTGTTTTCCCTTTGTTGTTATTGCACAAAATAAAAAGCCGCTGGATCATTCGGTGTACGATAGCTGGCAAAGCTTTGGAGAAAAAGTGATTAGTAACGATGGCCAATATATTGCCTATACTATAAGCCTGCAGGAGGGAGACGGCAAGCTGGTTATTCAACAAAAAGATGGAGCAATTATAAAAGAAATCAGCAGGGGCTACAGCCCGGCTTTCTCTAACAACAACAGCCATATTATTTTTAAAATAAAACCCTGGTACAAGGATACGAGGGAGGCTAAAATTAAAAAGAAGAAGGCTGAAGAAATGCCAAAGGATAGCTTAGGCATTATACAAATGAGTGACGGATCCTTTAAATTATTTGCACGGGTTAAAAGCTATAAAATGCCTGAAAAAGGTACCGGGTGGGCTGCCATTTTATTTGAAAAAGAAGAAGACAAGAAAAAGAAAGACTCGGTTAAAGCACTAAATAAAGATTTGAGTGATGTAGTTGTTTTTAATGATGCTGATGAGCCCGGTGGAACTGATAAAACCAGGGAAGAAGGAGCGGACTTATTATTAAAAAGCCTGCAGCAGGGTAACGACATCACCTTTGCAAATGTGACCGATTACCTGTTCAATAAAACAGGTAAAT
>JBBSJX010000312.1:0-5108 GCA_038256825.1 Chitinophagales bacterium | reverse complement strand
TTACTACTCTTCGCGACAATGTGCCCACCAGTTTTGAAATAGTAAATGACAACAACGACCCATTTGTTACTGACCTTAGTAAATTTAATATTTCAACAGCAGTAGCAGGGCACGATGAAACGTTGAATGATCATTTGGATCATTTGCGTAAGATGAAGGCTGCAGGGTTACACAAGTTTATAGCTTCTATATGGAGCCCTTCGCCCTGGATGAAGTACAATAATAAAGTGGGCAATGGAACTCAAAACCAAAATTCCGCACCAGCTTATACCACTAGTCCCACAGTTAATAGCAATCAATTGAAAACCGATCTTTATAATGAGTTCGCGGAATACTGTATGGCTTATATTAAAATTATTAAGCGTGAGACAGGCCTTGATGTATATGCGTTAAGCCTGCAGAACGAGCCCCGCTTTTCTCAATTCTATGCATCTTGTGTTTACAGCGGCGAAGCCTTAAGAGACATTGTAAAAGTGGTTGGTAAAAGATTCAAAGATGAAGGCATATCAACAAAAATCTTTCTGCCCGAAGATGTAGGCTGGCTGCAGGGAGTTGAAAGTATGGTAAAGCCAACATTAAACGATGCTGACGCCAGACAGTATGCATCCATTATAGCCGTTCATGGCTACGATTTGGATGGTGTAACTGCCGCCTCACCCAGTGCACAAACCTGGCAAACGATGTACGGTTGGGGAGCAGCATACAACAAACCGTTATGGATGACAGAGACATCCGGTTTTAAAAACGATTACGACGGAGCAATGTCTTTGGCTAAGGCTATGTATACGGCCATCAGGTTTGGCAATGTTTCTGCCTGGCTTTTCTGGTCACTCAGTACTACTACGCTCGACGATTATTCTTTAATGAGTAGCGCGGGTGCAAAAAGTAAGCGGTATTACGTGTCAAAAAATTTCTATCGTTACATACGTCCCGGTGCGGTTCGCATGGATATTACTACTCCTGAAGAAAGCAAGGTTTACCCGTTGGCATTTCAAAATACGGCTCAAAAATCTACAACCATTGTGCTTATTAATGATAACAAGGAAACATCAAAAGCAATACGATTGTCAGGGGCTGCGCTTCCTGCAAATTTTAAAATGTATGTTACCGCTGCCGGTGTGGAAGACACAAAAGACACAGGGGCAGTAAACGCAACGGATATAATTCTCTTACCGCCCAATAGTGTGGTTACTTTGTACCGTGAAAATTAGTGTTAATAGCTCTCGCACTTACAACAATACCTGTCGTTATTCAAAAAGTTTTTTTATGGGCCCGGCAGTATTACATTGTGATTCATCGTTGCGTCGCACACTTGTACTTTTAACATAAAAATCAACAGGTTACCTGGATTTAAAAACGGGTGTAGACATGATGATTACTTTTAAAAACGTGTTTAAAATTATTTGGATTAGGTATTTATTTCGCAAAAGCCTTACAATGCTAATTTCAAAGCTCAAGCCGCATGGCTTCGTTCTTGCAACGGGAATCCTCCCGCTTGTTTCGAAAACTGCTTCGCATGTTTTCGTTCCGACTTTCGGAACGCCTTCGCCTGGCACCCATCCGGAAGATGTCCCTTATGCAAGAACTGTTGTCAGGGTGTAATCTTACCAACACTAATTTTGCGAATGAACTACCTAATCCTGAAAATTATTATTAGATGAAACTTATACCGCTGTTTCTATTCACCATAATTAGCTTTATACATCCTTTTTATTCAACAGCTAAGGATATCCATTTATGGAAAAAGAAAAAAACGTTCTATGTATCTGGTCGCTTTTTGTATGCTCCAAATGGAGAAAAGGTTGTGTTAAGAGGCATCAACAATATGAATGTAGTTTCAGATCAAACAGGTGAAAAGTCGTTTCCGGAAATTGCCAAAACCGGGGCAAATGTAGTGCGCATTATGTGGATGAGTTGGGGTGGTGGCGGCGATAAACTGGACGTGTTAATTGGTAATTGCATTAAGAATAAGATGATCCCACTTATTGAACTACACGACGCAACCGGCAAATGGGAAATGTTGGATAGCTGTGTAAATTTTTGGATAAGACCGGATGTAAAGAAAGTAATTCGTAAGTACGAGAATTTTCTCCTCCTTAATATAGCTAATGAAGCAGGAAATGGTAAAGTGGGTATTGATGAGTTTGGTAAAAAATATGCTGCTGTTGTTCATAAAATGCGGGCAGCAGGTATAACTATTCCTTTAATGATAGATGCTGCAAACTGGGGGCGCAACGAGGAATATCTTTTAGCTAATGCCGCATATCTGCTTGAGCAAGATCCGCAACACAACTTACTTTTCTCCTGGCACATCTGGGATGCCGGTATTACTGAAACCCGAATTCAATCTGCTATAGACCGTTCCATTCAATTAAATATTCCGTTAGTTATAGGCGAGTTTGCGCCAATGGAAGTTAAATGCAAGTGCTGCATCCCATACAAGTACATTATGCAATACAGTCATCAAAAAGATATTAGTTGGCTGGCCTGGAGTTGGGGACCGGGAAATAGCGATTGTGCAAAAATGGATATGACAAGAACGGTATCATTTGATACTCTTTTTGACTGGGGGCTGGAAGTTGCAACCCATGATCCCTATTCAATTAAAAATACGGCTGTTCGCCCCAAAATTTTTACTGCCGATTTAAAATGAGAAAAACAAGATTATTCTTCTTATCACTTTCACTCTTTTTTCCCTGTAATTCACTAAATGAAACAAAAGATTGAATTGAATTTAAGCCAAAATCAGACTACTCTGCTTCAAGGACTAATATGAAAGATTGGCTGGATGCACCTGCGGGCAAACACGGTTTTTTGCAAATGCAAGATGATGACCTAATGTTTAAAGATGGAGCAGCCGTAAAATTATGCGGAGTGAATATTGTCAGTAACGAACCTTTTGTAGCGGCCATTTAATCCAAAAAATGGTCAGACTTTATTGCTGTCTTTGGTATCAATACCGGTTGTTTCATGAGTTCACGTGGAGACTAACAGCCGGTATTCATTCAACACAACTTTATCGAAAATATTGAAGTCAGAAAGGTAATAATAACTACTACCTGGATGATTTGGGTTGTTTTAATTTTTGTGAACTAATTATAAAATGCTTCCCTATCACTTAACCTTATTTAAAAGTTGGCATATAAAGCGGCATCCTTTAAGTATCTCATTATTTAATTATCAAAGCATTTAAACAATAATTTGAAGACTTTTTTGTTTTAATGGTAATAAGTACACTAATTGGAAAGAATATATTATAAGAAGCAAAACCTTATACTGAGTTTGAATAACTTAGATTTTTTTAGACCTATATTTAAATCTGGTAAAAATGAATAAACAAAAGAATATATGAAGGCTGAGCCGTATAAAAATTATGACACGGTATTGATAGCTGTTGATAGTATCATCTTTGGATTTGATGGTGTGAAGCTGAAAGCTTTATTAATTAAACGAAACTTTGAACCCGAAACAAACAAATGGTCGCTGATGGGCGGCTTTGTACGTGCGGATGAAAGCGTGGATGATGCAGCCACAAGAGTGCTTACCCAACTTACCGGACTTAGTGATATTTACATGGAGCAACTGGCCTGTTTTGGTGATATAAACCGTGATTCTGCCGGAAGGGTTATTGCCATTGCATATTTTGCTTTAATAAAAATTGATGATCATTCGGACGAGGTATTGCAGCAGTTTAACGCACGCTGGTTCGATTTGAATAAAATACCCAAAATGATTTTTGATCATAAAAAAATGTTGCAGGTCGCACGTGAGCACCTGCAGGTAAAAGCTGCCAGCCAACCTATTGGATTTGAATTGTTACCTAAAAAATTTACACTCTCCCAACTCCAAAACCTTTACGAGGCTATATATGAAACAAGTTTTGATAAGCGAAACTTTACACGTAAAATAAAATCGTTGGGTGTTTTACAAAAGCTCAACGAGAAGGAAAAGGAAACATCTCGCAAAGGCTCGTTCTACTATTTATTTGATAAGCAGCAATACAAAAAGCTGGAAAAGGATATAAAGAAATTTATTTAATTACCAGCTTTTTTAAGATTGTATTGATGAAGCGAGTGCTTTAGTACAAGAGTGCGACGCAACGAAGGCTTAATAGATAATCTTGTGCCTGGCTCAAAAAAAACTCTTTTATATTATAATGTCAGGTTCAATACAAAATACATTTCAGGTGCTTTTACCTTGCACATAAAGTTGCAAATGCAATTTATATTACGCTGATTAACGTATATATTTATGGCATGATGATTACAAAATTTAGCACAACCCTTTTTAGTTTTTTAATAGTTGTTTCTATAAATGTGTATGCTCAAAACCGGGGATCTGTAATTGATACCAGGGCAACCAAACAAACACAGGCTTTGTTTTTAAACTTAAAAAAGCTATCTCAAAATCACATATTGTTTGGCCACCAGCATGCAACCGAATATGGTCATGGCTGGTCGGGCGACGAGGGGCGTTCGGATGTAAAATCAGTTACTGGCTCGCATCCGGCAGTTATAGGAGTTGATTTTAGTGGACTATCGGGTCGGGGAGCAAATGTTGAAAAAAATAAGCAGGCACTTATAAAAACCATTACCGATACCTATAACAGGGGAGGGGTTACCACGGTTGCATGGCATTTTAATAACCCTGTTTCCAATACCGGTTTTTATTCAAACGATTCGGGTGCTGTTGCTGCAGTAAAATATATAATTCCTGGAGGCACGCACCACCAAAAATATAAAGACATTTTAGTACAGGTTGCTGATGTTGCAAAATCGGGTGTAGGCAAAAACGGCACGCTGGCTCCTATGATTTTCAGGCCATACCACGAGTTTGATGGCGAATGGTTTTGGTGGGGCAAACCACATAGCACTAAAGAAGAATTTATTACCCTTTGGCGGTTTACGGTATCGTACCTGCGCGATAGTTTGCAGGTGCATAATTTTATCTATGCATTTTCGCCCGATAACAGGTTTAATAATGAGGCGGAATACCTTGACCGTTACCCCGGTGACGCCTGGGTTGATATGGTAGGTGTAGACAATTATGGCGATTTTGGCAGAGATGGCAAATACAATCTTGAAGCAGGTTTGAAAAAATTAAAAATA
>JBBSJX010000311.1:0-5209 GCA_038256825.1 Chitinophagales bacterium | reverse complement strand
GGTTGCTCAAATGCAGCCAGCAAAATATCCGATTGAAAGGTTTGGGGAGTTTGTATAATCCGCACTTTGTTACGGTCAACAAGATGGTGGGAGTTACCTTCCTCAAAGCGTATGGTATCCGTAGCACTAACTGCGGGAATAGCGCTACCTTTTTCAACAGCCTGTTCATAACACCGGGTTATAAGCGCCGGGGTAACCAGGCACCGCACTCCATCATGTACAAACACAATAGCCGATGGCTCAACTAATTCCAGCCCATTTTTTACTGATTCAAATCTTGTTGCACCGCCGGCCGTAATTTCAACCTGGTTGGCGGCATTCGTTTGTTGCACAATTTGTAAAGCACGGCCAATATGCGCTTCTGGTAAAACCAAAATTATTTGTACATCTTCATAAGCTTGTAAAAAAGCCATGATACTATAATACAAAACCGACCTTTCGCCTAACAATAAAAACTGCTTTGGTATTTCGTTTCCCATGCGCAGGCCTGAACCTCCTGCAACTATTACGGCATACTTTTTCATTGGGCAAAGATGCTGTTAAATCAAATGTAAGTTTATACATTTTTGGCTAGGGATAAAAGTGCATCCATACGTTTTGTTTACCTTAGATAATAATGTATAAATATTTACTCTTCGTTTTATTGATATTGGTTTCATGTAACAAAAAGGAAGCTCCGGAGCAAAAGCCTGAAATACTTTCGTTAAAAGAAATGAGCGAGCTGGCAACAGTTGAGTATACAATAACCAAAATAATAAAGGCCAACGATAATAAAACCTGGTTTAAAGTAGGCGAACGTAAAATATTAATGAGTTGCGAAGCCACTATTAAAGCGGGTGTTGACTTAGGATCCCTTACCAAAAACGATTTTGAAATATCGGGTAAAAATGTCCGGATAAACTTACCCCAGCCAAAAATTATCAGTCTCAATATACCTCCTGATAAAATAAAAGTAGAATATGAACAAATCAGTGTGTTCAGGGATACTTATAAAACACAGGAACGTGATATGCTGGCTACACAGGCCGAAAAACAAATCAGTAGTAGTGTAGATGAACTGGGCATACTGGACCAGGCAAAGGCCAACACTTCTTTATTTGTAAGCAATTTTTTAAAGCAGATCGGCTATCAAAATATTTCAATTACATATGGTGAAACATCCTCAAAACCCACTATGCAATGAGGAATACGGGAATAAAAAATATAGTAATTATAATTGTAGTGGTATTGGCAGGCTTCTGGCTGATTAAAAAAATAAAGGATGCCCCATCGCTTAAAAGTTTGTTTACATCGCAACCTGTTGTTATCGATCAAACCCCCATACTTATAAAAGAAATAAAAACGATTGCGCAATTAGTAACCGTTACATCGTACGATGAGGTGGTGGTTGATTCAATTGTTTACAGTAAAAAAGCGGCAATAGTAGATGCCTTTCGTATGGTGGTTCCTTTTTTACCTTCGGCACAAAAACAGTTGGTGCTGGTAGGTAAAGGCAAGGTGCTTGCCGGTACCAATCTTCAAAAATTACAACCGCAAAACATTATCATTTCAAACGATACTATAACACTAAACCTGCCGCCGGCCGAAATTTTGGAAACCATTATTAACCCCAGCGATTTTGAAACTTTTGTGGAGCAAGGTGTGTGGACCGATGCAGAAGTTACCCAGGTTAAATTAAAAGCCCGTAACAAAATTATTAACAGGGCTTTAAACCAAAACATTTTAAACAAGGCCGATAACAAAGCAAAAAGTGTTATGGAAAACTTTTTGCGCAATGCAGGTTATAAAGTGGTGTACGTACAAACCTTATAATTTTTAGAAGCCGTCATTGGCAAGGCTATGTAGCATTAGTTGCAGCTTGACCGCCTTTTGGTGGTTCACACTCTTGTACTATTAGTGCCACATCCAGCTCTCAAGCCTTTAATTCTTTTATTATCAAGCAGTATTTGTACACCGTTTAATAAAGATATATTGTACAAGAGTGCGACGCAACGGCTGTACATAAAAGATCCTCTGCCTGCTACCAAAATAATATTCAGGCAGAAAGCAAAGGATTCTCTGTTAAGTAATTATTTATAAATGGAAACTTCGTTAAGCCCGTCGCTGCTGCGAACGCCGCGGTACATTCCGGCACTGTTAAAAGTAAGCGATGCATTGCCCTGGGCATCCACCGCTATAAGCCCGCCTTCACCATCCATGTTCTTTAGTTTATCGTGCACTACAAATTCGCATGCCTGCTTCAAAGTTTCGCCTTTGTACTCCATACGGGCACTCACGTCAAACGCTGCCACTGCACGAATAAATACCTCGCCGTGCCCGGTGCAACTAATGGCGCAGGTGTTGTTATTGGCATATGTACCGGCACCAATTACAGGGCTATCGCCAATACGGCCATATTTTTTATTGGTCATGCCACCGGTGCTGGTTCCGGCTGCAATGTTACCATTCATATCGCAGGCGGCAGCTCCCACTGTACCAAATTTTTTATCTTTCATTAAGGTCTCCACATCTGAGTGTGTATGATCAAGCGAGTAGTTATCTGAATCCCTTATAGCTTTCCATTGATCGTACCTGAACTTGGAAAAGAAATATTCGTCGGGCTCCAGTTTTACCCCTTGCTTTATAGCAAAGTCGTTGGCGCCTTTACCACTTAAAAAAACGTGGTTACTATGGCGCATTACTTCAGTAGCCAACTCAATAGGATTGCGTACACTGCGCACACCGGCAACAGCTCCTGCCGACAGGTCCGTGCCATCCATAATGGCGGCATCCATTTCCTGCACGCCCTTTTTGGTAAATACCGAACCCCTGCCCGCATTAAACAAAATATTATCTTCTAAAATAACGATGGCTGCTTTAACCGCGTTAACGGCTGAACCACCTTCTTCTAAAACGGCATAACCCGCATCCAAAGCATCTTGTAAAGCGGCCAGGTAAGCTGTTTCCAACTCGGGTGTCATATCTTCTTTAACTATTGTTCCTGCACCACCATGAATGACTAATGTA
The DNA here is from genome assembly GCA_038256825.1 of Chitinophagales bacterium. Taxonomy (GTDB): domain Bacteria; phylum Bacteroidota; class Bacteroidia; order Chitinophagales; family Chitinophagaceae; genus Segetibacter. Next base: position 2,203 of record JBBSJX010000311.1, on the reverse strand, counting down.
AACTTTTGCATACTATTTAAGTACTGATTTAATGCTCCCGAAATTAGTTAATTAAGCCTCGCAAATATTTGAATAATTGAAGTAAACCCTTAAACAACATTCAATATACTGTTCAATTGTATGAAGGATTATTAAGCAGGCGAAGTAATGTGAAGATGTATGATGGAGGGATTTCTGATTTATTTGATTGCAGGGTTATGATTTACGATGCAGTTAAAAGTAAACGGCATTCTGCCATGAGTTTTTCTTTATTGATGGCGGCGGTACCCACATCTTCGCAAACCAAACCACCTGCAATATTTGCGATTGCGGCAGTAGCCTTTAAATTTTTAGTGGCTGCATATACCAGCGATGCAACAGCAATAACGGTATCGCCTGCACCACTCACATCTGCAATGTTGCGCACATGCGATGCATATACTTCAGATTGATTGTGCTGCTGGTAAAAGATCCCTTTTTCTGAAAGGGTTATCAAGGAAATTTCGTGCGCTAATTTTTCTTTTAAAGCTTCGTGAATTTTACTTAATGAAGACTGGTTGATTTCCACTGATTCTAAATTCAACCCTTCTATAACTTCTTTTAAATTAGGTTTAAAAATGGTGATGCCTTTGTACGCAAAAAAGTTTTTACGCTTGGGATCTACGGCTGTAATTAAATTATGCTCCTTACATAATTCAATCATTTTTTCAATTACGGTATTTGACAAAACACCTTTATTGTAATCTTCAAAAATCACCACATCCGGTTTTTGCGAAACGATAAAGCCTTGAAAGCCTTTAACTAATTCCTGCTCTTCTGCTTCGTTTATATCATGTGTCATTTCAGCATCCAGCCGCATCATTTGCTGGTTGCGACTCATTACCCTGGTTTTATTAGTGGTATTTCGTGCGCCGCTCTTAACTATAAAACCAGTTTCTATCTGGTGCTGTTGTAATAATTGTAATAACGCGGTTCCGTCAGGATCATCACCCACAACGCTAAACAATGTGGTTGCAGCACCTAAGGCCACCAGGTTTAAAGCAACATTACCTGCCCCGCCAATTCGATACTCCTTTTTCTTTAAAGCAACTATGGGCACAGGTGCTTCAGGCGAAATTCTTTCAACATTTCCCCACCAATAGGTATCCAGCATAATATCACCCACAACTGCAACTTTCATTGTAGCAACCTGCTGAAAAAGTGATTTAATATCTGCCTCGTTCATGATCATTCCTTTACGGGGGTTTTCTTATTTTTTGCCATTGCAAGATAATATAAAGGAATACCCAACAACGTTATAATAGCGCCAGGCCATGTAAACTTTGGCTTATAAATAATCAGCAGAATACAAAATGTAAGCCCCATTACAATATAAATTGCCGGTAACACAGGATAACCCACCGCCTTGTAAGGCCTGTTGGCATCGGGCCGTTTTTTACGCAAAATAAAAATGCCCGTTATGGTTAAAATGTAAAACACCACCACCACAAACGAAATCATGTCTAACAGGTCGCCGTACTTTCCACTAAGGCTCCAGGCACATGCAAACAAGCATTGAACCCACAAGGCATATGCCGGCACCGAGTGTTGGTTTAGCTTTCCAACCGATTTAAAAAACAAGCCATCTTTTGCCATCGTATAATAAACCCTTGCACCGGCAAGTATCAACCCGTTGTTGCAACCAAAGGTTGATACCATAATCATCAATGCAATAATAATGGTTCCAATGTTTCCAAATATTACGGTTGATGCAGCAACAGCTACCCGGTCTTTTTCGGCATAAGCTATATCGTGCAGTGGTAAAACAGCGGTGTACATAATATTGGCCGCCACATAAATTATAGTTACCAATAAGGTTCCCAAAAACAAGCTCAGGCCAATGTTACGCTGCGGATTTTTTATTTCGCCTGCAATAAAAGTTACATTGTTCCAGGCATCGCTGCTAAATATTGAACCTACCATAGCTGCAGCTATTGCGCCAAATGCAGCCGCCATTGTGTAGTTACCAAACGATCCATCTTTATCTAAACTATGCAGTTCCCATGCATTGCTCCAGTTTGCCGTCCATACATCGCCTTTGGCTAATATCAACCCAAAAACAATAAGGCCAAAAAGACTTAATAACTTGGTTAAGGTAAACGTAGTTTGTATGGCTTTACCCCCTTTTACGCCCCTTGTATTTATGAAGGTTAAAAAAACAATAACAACAATAGATAGTAATTGC
>JBBSJX010000310.1:0-5228 GCA_038256825.1 Chitinophagales bacterium | reverse complement strand
AAATAATCAGTTAGTATTATTATCTGACTCTTCGGGAACGGCCAGGATTGGGAAAGGTAATGCGGCCGGAACTTATATAACCGGTGAAGTAGTTGTACAAAAGTTTGTGCCTGCAAAAAAATCGTGGTACCTGTTAACTACCCCAATTAGTGATTTGGGAGTTACTATTAATGATGCCTGGCAACAAGGTCATACATTTCCGGATATTACCATAGCCCAGGAGACTCCTGGATTTGGAACCCATATTACAGGGGGCTCAGGCGATTTTCCTGATGCTGTTTCGGCGCAGGATGCCGGTTATGACTTCGCTTCAAATGTGGGGGTTGATCCATCTATAAGAATTTATCAAAGTAACAATTGGAATAATTATTTGATTGATGGTACGATTGGAACATCCATTGGGTCGTATCCTGCCTATTTATTGTACTATAGGGGTGATAGAACTATTGATTTAAATAATCCAGCAGCAGTTGTTAATAAATCAGTTTTAATAACAAAAGGCAGGGTGAAAGCCGGCGATCAACCATCCATCCCTATAAGTAATACTGATGTTACCCTCATCGGCAATCCTTTTCCTTCACCTATTGATTTTGAGCGACTTTATAACAGTAATACCGGGTTAGAAAACCGTTTCTGGAAGTGGAGCCCTGGTATCAATACCAATGGGGCATATTCAATGGTTCAAAGAAATGGAGTAAATAATTATTATACCGTTCCCAATGATTTTAATGCGATGCCCCTGGATGCGCAGCATATAGGCTCCGGTGAAGGATTTTTTGTAAAGGCCAATATACCAGGAGTTAGCCTAAGGGTGCATGAAGCTGATAAATCCGACAGCATAAATTCTAATAGTTATAACGCTCCAGCCGCCGCTGCATTATTTGTAAACCTGTATAAAGCAGCTACAGTGGATACCTTGGCCGATGGGGTAGCAGGTTTATTCGGCCCGCAATTCAGCAAGTCATTAGATGGAGAAGATGTATTAAAGCCGACAAATTTCATGGAGAAGTTTTATTTGCGTCGCCAAAACCAGAACTTGATGTTAGAAGGCCACCCGGTTATTGCCGGTGCCGATACTTTATATTTAGGTCTTACGCAAACTACCGAAAGAGCATACAGGATAAAACTAATGACTGCCAATTTTATTGGCACTGGTTTGATCGCTTACCTTGAAGACAAGTTTACCAATACCCTTACTCCGGTTGCCCTGGATGGCAGCGTTATTACTTATAATTTTTCAATAACCTCCAATCCTGCTTCCAAAGCATTCGATCGTTTTATGATCACTTTTGCCGGAAACCAGGTGTTGCCTTTAAATATTACTTCTATAAAAGCATATCCTGTAAATAAAGAAATTGCAGTTGAGTGGAATGTTAGCAACGAAAATGGAACCCGCTATTATGAAGTTGAAAAGTCAGTGAACGGTATCCAGTTTACAAAATCGGCAATGGTTACTTCCCTTAATGTAAGCACTGGCAATGCAGCCTATAAATGGATTGATCAAACCCCGGTAGATGGGTTTAACTATTATAGAATTAAATCTTTTAATGTAAACGGTCAATTTATTTATAGCACTGTAGCGCGGGTAAGTTTAAATAATAATGGAAAGGCTTCCGTTACTTTTTATCCAAACCCTGTAACAAATAATCGTATCACGTTGCAGTTAAACCTGCAAAAGGGAAATTATACCGCTAACCTCTACAACCAGGTCGGACAAATAACCTTAAGTATAATCATAAGCCACCCCGGCGGAATATCCAGTCAAACCATTGATTTAAGTAATTATGCTGCGGGCATATACCGCTTGCAGGTAATTGGGGATAACGGGGTTAAAACAACCGTTTCCATTAGTAAAAATTAAATGCTTATTATAAAATGTACAAATGACCCGCTACAATAATTTGAAGCGGCTCTTTTGTAAATGTTAGTTTATACTCAGATCACCTAAAACGTAAGCTCCTTCAAATTTTGAATAAGCTCCCGTAATTCGGTAGTGGTATAAAATTTATAAATCTCCGGCTCCTTGTTATCAGGTGCGGCATCAATGGTGCCAGGTATTTTTTTAAAAGGCCCATAAACCCTTGCATTAATATTTGACGAGAGTTTTTGAACCTGGTTGGGTTTAATAAAAAAGTTATTTACCGCATCCACATTTTTTCCAACTGCCAGGTTTTCTAAACTGTCAATCTTTAATTTTAAATCTTCCTGGCTCATTACCTTAGTATTGGTCAGGTCACGTCCAATCAACTGTTGGCTGCCAACTATAGTGTCGCTTTTAAGGTTTAAAATATAGTAGCCATTTTCTTCAGGTAATTGTATGGTTTGTTTGCTGTCACCCACTTCTACATTTAAAGCAACGGCTCCTTTATCATTTATACTCATTTCTTTTTCCGCATGTCCGCTTTTGTTATTCATACTAACCGTTTTTTCACGAACATTAATTTCACCTTGTCCCATTACCAGTACCTTTTTTTGAACATCGGTGTTACATGCAAACAACAGCGCCATTGCGGCCAAGACAAAATAATTTTTTCTCATAATTATGTTTTATAAAAAACCCTGGCAGTATTACCAGGGTTGAAATTAAATAATATTTATCCTCAGCAAAATTTTCTACTCACTTAACAAAAAACGCTCATTTACTCTATCCCAGTTAATCACGTTCCAGATAGCGCTCAGGTAATCCGCTCTTTTGTTTTGATATTTCAGGTAATAGGCATGTTCCCAAACATCAATACCCAGTATAGGGTTGCCTTTAACTTCGGCAACATCCATTAATGGGTTATCCTGGTTTGGGGTGGATACCACTTCTAATTTGTTGTCCTTACTAACTAACCATGCCCAACCGCTACCAAAACGGCCCAGGCCTGCTGCCGACATCTTTTCTTTTAATCCATCCAGTGACCCAAATGAATCATTTATGGCAGTTAAAAGATTTCCCGAAGGGCCATCGCCACCATTTGGGGTTAATGTTTCCCAAAAATAAGTATGGTTCCAATGTCCGCCGCCGTTATTGCGAACCGCTGGGCTTATGGATCCGGCTATCTTAATAATTTCTTCTAAATCTTTATGCTCATGCTCAGTGCCATGCAGCGCCTTGTTCAGGTTATCAACATAGGCCTGGTGGTGTTTGCCATGGTGTATACGCATGGTTTCAGCGTCAATATGTGGCTCTAATGCTTCGGGTGCATAAGGCAGTGGAGGAAGTGAAAATGCCATAGTTTTTAAGTTTTATGTTTCAGAATAATTGGTAAAAAATAGTACCAACACAAATTTATTATCTATAAGTTGAAATTCACCTTTATATACATCAAAAGTTTCCTATTTCGAAAACACAAATTTTGGTCATTTAGCAAACAGTTTTTTTTTAGATACCAGCTTTAGTTTTTCATGGCATCATCGTTGCGTCGCAATCACTTCATCTTTATGTACAATAAGCAACTTTGCATTCCATCAATTCACATGAACGGCTTCAAGCTATAATTAAGCGTTTTTAAGGCATATCTACCCATCTATTTGCTATAACCCCCCATACCAATCCCCATACTGCTTATCTTCATTTTTTAAACAAGCATATATGAATTTGAGTATACAGGAATTGGATAAGCAACAATTATTAAGCGACCTGCAAACGGCAAACCTGGCCTTTCAAAAAAAATACCCCGGCGATAAGGCCAGCAGGCAGGCAGTGCATACGGTTTATGGCGGCGCTAATTTATTTAAATCCGATACCACGGTGCGTATGGGCGACATAGCCCTGAAAAACTTAAAAACCTATGCGCCTGATTTTGTTGTATTAGCAAAGGCACTGCAATTACAAGGGCATGAGTACCTGCCAGCAAACGAAAAGGAAATAGACACCCTGGTTGCAAAGCTGGATGCATTATCGGAAGAAGAGCGCAAAAAAGAGGTTAGCTGGCTTGCCTATTCAGTTTATAATAAAATTGAAAACAAATTAAAAACAGAAGCGGTAGAAGATTTTAGAATTGATTTTGAAGATGGTTTTGGCAACAGGCCCGATCATGAGGAAGATGCAACTGCTGTTAACGCTGCAAACGAGCTGGCAATCGGTATGAAAAACCGGACCATTTCACCTTTTATTGGTATCAGGATAAAGCCTTTTACCGAAGACATGAAGTTTCGTGGCGTGCGTACCCTGGATATTTTCTTAACAACATTACTCGAAAAAACCAAAGGAGTTTTGCCCGAAAACTTTGTGGTAATGCTACCCAAAGTAACCATTCCCGAACAAGTGGTAACACTGGTACGGCTGTTTGAAATACTTGAAAAACAACATAACCTGGGCCCCGGTACTTTAAAAATGGAAACCATGGTTGAGGCCACCCAGATAATTATGGACGATGAAGGGCGTAATCCTTTAATGCGTATTATAAAAGCCAGCGAAGGCCGTTGTATTGCCGCACATTTTGGCACTTACGATTATACAGCATCGTGTAACATCACCGCCAAGTATCAAACTATGGATCACCCGGTTTGCGATTTTGCACATCATGTAACAAAGGTGGCCTTAGGTGGCACCGGTATATTTTTAAGCGATGGAGCAACAAACGTAATGCCTATTGCACCACACAGGGGCAACAACTTAAGCTATGAGCAAATGGTTGAAAACCGTGAATCGGTACATAATGCATGGAGGATTGGATTTAAGCACACGATGCATTCACTCATTAATGGAATGTACCAGGGCTGGGATTTGAACCCGGCGCAATTACCTATGCGTTATGCAGCCACCTATAACTTTTTTTTAAGCAGCTACGATGATGCAGTGTACCGTTTAAAAACTTTTGTTGAACGTGCAGCCATCTCCACACTTACAGGCGATATTTTTGATGATGCCGCTACCGGGCAGGGGTTGTTAAACTTTTTTTTAAAAGCCATGAACTGCGGGGCTATTACTGAGGATGAAGCCTTGGCAACCGGGCTTTGTTTAGATGAAATAAGAAGTCGCTCGTTTTACCGCATTTTAGAGGGTAGAAGAAAGGCAGCTAAACAATAAATGGATACAGATGACTGAAGTGATGAATGTACAAGAGTGCGACGCAACGATGTTTAAATAGAGAGGTAAAGTTTGGGACATAAAAAAAATTACAAAGCTCCTTCAATAAAAAAGCCTTTATCAAGCCTGCAAATGCAGTATAGATAAAGGCTTTAAAATTAAGCAACGTTGGTTAAATATATCCTTCTGCTGTTTTTACTACATCGTCTTT
>JBBSJX010000309.1:0-5231 GCA_038256825.1 Chitinophagales bacterium | reverse complement strand
TATACTTATACTAAGCCATAGCGGCATGTTTGCATACCTGGTAATATAGCCTTCAAAAAAAGCCGCCACTAAAAATACAGGAACCAGTCCCACTAATATTTTAAGGCCATTTTTGCCACCTTTTAAAAATGATTCCGACCTGTTAAAAGTTTTAGGAAACAAAAGGCTGTTGCCTAAAATTAATCCCGCGGCACCTGCAATAACAATGGCCCATATTTCAAGCGTGCCATGTATAAATATAACCGTGATACTTTTTAAGCCCAGTCCCTTCGAAAAAAAATAATATTCAAATGAACCCAACATTAAACCAGTTTGAAATAATTTAATAACGGTTCCCACCGAAAAGAAAATGCCCAGTACATAAGTAGCAATGGCCACACCAATATTATTGAAAGCGATTACTACAAACATGGTAAACGAATCCATGCTTTTATAAACTCCAAAAGGATTACCCTTCTCAATATTTTCATTGGTCATGTTTACATAGGCGTCTCCTAATATCAGCCTTATAAAAGTATCATCGTATTTAGCCGAGAGTACTCCTATGCCACAAAACACTATAAAAAAAATAAAGGCCCACCCAAATTGCTTATGGTATTGTTTAAAAAGGTAGGGCAGCTCAAACTGCCAGAAATTCCAGATGCGTTGCGTATGTTCTTTTTTGTTTTTGTAAATACCCTGGTGAAACATGGCGGCCAGTCCATTTAAATAGCGCGTGGTATTACTTTTGGGATAAAAAGTTTTACTGTAAGCAAGGTCATCCGTCAGCTCAATAAAACGTTCGGCTAAAAGGTCGGCAGGTTGTTGTTGATTCATCTCAACTTCATATTGCTTCCACTTATCAGCATTTTGTTTTAAAAATTGTGCTTCCCTCATAATAATGTTACAACCAGTTGTTGTAAATGTAGTGCTCAATCACCATGGAAAAATTGTATGGGTAGTATTTTTTTTAAATGTAAAAAGGATTGATTTTTTATGGTCCGGGCATTGTAATTTTTGGTCATCATTGTTGCGTCGCCCTCTTGTACCATCGGTTATAATGGCTGCTTTTTTTGCCATCTCTTTTGTTATGCTCCCAATTTTAAAACAACCACCATAATATTAATAATAAGCAAATGGCTTTTTTAAAAACCACCCGCATTCCTTCTTTATCTTCGCAGCATGTATTCCATTATTCGTGATTTATTGTTCAACTTCGATGCAGAGTCGGTGCACTATTTCTCCATGAATGCTTTTAAACAGGCAAATAAATTAGAATGGCTTCATCAATATTTTGCCCGGCAATTCCAGTTTAAACACCACACGTTACATAAGGATGTTTTTGGCTTGCATTTTCCCAACCCGGTTGGCATGGCCGCAGGCTTCGATAAAAATGCGTTGTACTTAAATGAGCTGGAAACGATGGGTTTTGGTTTTGTTGAAATAGGAACCGTTACCCCGCTGCCACAGGCAGGTAACGATGAGCCACGCCTGTTCAGGTTGCCAAAAGATAAAGCCATTGTTAACCGCATGGGGTTTAACAACCATGGTGTAAATGCGGTAGCGGCTCGTTTAAGAAACCGCGACACCCGTATAGTAATTGGCGGAAACATAGGTAAAAATAAAGTTACCCCAAACGAAGATGCCTGGAAGGATTATGAAATATGCTTTAAAAAGCTGGCCGATTGTGTAGATTATTTTGTGGTGAATGTGAGCTCACCAAATACCCCCGGCCTGCGCGAACTCCAGGAAAAATCGTCGTTGCTTAAAATATTTGATAAGCTGCAAACCATTAACCAGGGCGCAATAAAACCCAAACCGCTTTTGCTAAAAATTGCACCCGATCTTACCATTGGGCAGGTTGATGATATTATTGAACTGGCCAACGAAGTAGGGTTAAGTGGTTTGGTTGCCACCAATACTACCATAAGCCGCGAAAACTTACAAAGCACTTTAACCGAAATTGAAAAAGCAGGGGCAGGGGGTTTAAGCGGCAAACCACTGCAGGAGCGATCGACCGATATAGTAAATTATATTGCCCGGCAAACGGGCGGTAAACTGCCCATTATAGCCAGCGGTGGTATTTTTACCGGGCAGGATGCAATAGATAAAATGGATGCAGGTGCGGCATTACTGCAGGTTTGGACCGGCTTTATTTACGAAGGTCCATCCATTGTTAAAAACATTTGCGCCGATATAGTTAACAAAAAACGAAACCGGGTGCAAGGCTATTGACCTTACTATTAATTGAACACCTGGGCTCAAACAGTTACAAACAATCATTATGCATATAAAAGTTGCACTTACCCAGGACATTATTAACCAGTGCCTCGAAATGCATTATGGTGTTCAACCAGCCGGAAAAAAAATAAAGCAGCGCCTAATCTGGATTCCTTTGTTCCTGGTTGCAATTGGGGCCTACCTTATTTTTGATGAGATGAAGCAACCTGTGCCGGGGCAAAACCTGTACATGGGGGTTTTATACATTGGTTTTGCAATTGCATACTATTTTTTTATGCGCAACCGCCTTGTTAAAGCAGGTAAACGTTTATTAAAACACCTTGGCCCCAATGCAGTATTTACTGTTGAAGTTGAAGGCAATGAATTGAAAACGACCACCACCAACGGCACCAATATTAATACCTGGAATGCTTTTACAGGAGCACTCATTGGTAAAGGCAATGTTTTATTATACCAAAGTAATAATACGTTCACCATGTTTCACCACAGCTTTTTTAATAACGATGATTTTAATGTTTTTAAAACAATGGTTAGGGAGCAGGTGCACCCGGTAATTGAAGTATAGTGGTATTGTTATTTTAAATCCTTTTTCACTTTTATGTTTACGCCCAAAAAAATACATGTAATACTTACTAACTATTGATTCGCTGATTAGCTTGTTAACCTTAACCATTCTTGAAATTGTTTTGGGGGTTGATAATGTAATTTTTGTTTCAATTATTATGGGCAGAATGCCTAAGACACAGCAGTTAAATGCCCGCAGGGTATGGATGGTTGCCGGTATAGCCGTACGTATTTTATTGTTAATTGCCCTTGGCTGGCTGATAAAGCAAAAAGGAAAACCGCTTTTTACTTTGTTTTATAAAGGTTTTGACCTTGCCAGCCTGGTAATGATAGCGGGCGGTTTATTTTTATTGTATAAAACCGTAAAAGAAATTCATCATAAATTAGAAGGAGAGGAGGATCACCTGCACGGCGCTAAAACAAAAGTTTCTTCGTTTGCAAATGCTATTGGGCAAATTATTCTGGTAGATATGATTTTTTCGTTTGACAGTATTATTACCGCCGTTGGTATTGCAAAGCAATTTTGAAATTATGATTGTTGCAGTAGTAAATGCTATGATTATTATGTTTCTGTTCAGCCAACGGATTGCTGATTTTTATTAATAAGCACCTACTTTAAAAATGCTGGCTTTATTGTTTTTGGTAATGGTGGGTATGGTGCTTATAGTTGAAGGTTGGGCCGGTGAGGAAGCGGAGCATTTACATCTTAAAAACTATGTTTATTTTGCTATGGCCTTCTCGTTTGGGGTAGAATTACTAAATATGAAAACAAAGAAACAATCACCGCCTGTTCAATTAAGGGCGCCTAAATTGGAGGAGTCGTCCATCGATGATACGGCTCATTAATAACCGGGTAACATAATTTTAAAATAAAAGGCAGCCTGTTTAGGGTTGCCTTTTTTGTTTGTGAGGATATGCAAACGGGTTGGTGCGCTCAACAAAGCCTGTAATTTAAGCAGGTTATTTGTTTTAGCTGATTAATGGTTTGCGGTACAAGTGAGTGACACAACGATGCCGGGTTTTGATACAATGCTGGAACCATAAAAAAAACACTGAACCAAAAGTAGTTATATAAAAACGCCCTGTTTTATAAACAAGGCGCTAACTTTTATTTTGATTTAGAAATGATTATTTACTAATCCCATTCTTCGTTTTCCTTAACCAGGTTTTCCTTATGAGCACGCTTTGAAACTACAATACTTAATTGGTACAATAAATAAAGGGGAACAAAAACCAGCATCTGGCTGCTCCAGTCGGGGCTAGGGGTAATAACGGCGGCTACCACCAATATAACCACAATGGCATATTTACGGGTACTCTTCAAAAATTCGGGGGTAATAAGGCCAATTTTGGTGAGTGCATAAGAAAGCACGGGCAATTCAAACGCTATTCCGCAACCCAAAATAAGGTTCAGTAAATTTTCAAGATAATCGTCGAGCGTAGGTTTTGCCTCTAGTAATTGACTGGTACCAATAGTATAATTGGCTAAGAAGTTGAACGTGAAAGGTCCCAGTAAAAAATAACCAAAAGCGGCACCCATAAAAAAGAAGAATGAAACCCAGAATATTATACCACTGGCATATTTAACTTCCGAAGGTTTAAGCGCCGGCTTTACAAACTGCCAGAATTCCCAAAAAATATAAGGAAATGCTGCAATAAAACCACCCATAAAGGCAATGGTTATACTGCTCATAAACTGGCTGCTAAACGCCGTGGTCTGCATTTTTATATTGATCGGCGGCATGCACAATGCATCGCCCACGTGCAACCAATGGCTTAAATTGCACAGTGCCTTGTAGGTTACAAAATTGTTTTGCAGCGGGCCGGCAATAACATGATCAAATATCCAGTCGATGTTGAGGAAAATTACGATTCCTATTACGATGATAGCCAGCAGGGAACGGGTGATATGCCACCTTAATGCTTCCAGGTGGTCCACAAACGACATCTCTTCTTCACCCTCTTTCGGTACTCTGTTTAGTAGTCTTTTTACCATTTATTTTATTACTTCTTGCAACGAAGTGCGCAAAGTTAAAGGTAATGGGGGTTATTTTATCTGACTACCTTTTTTTGTATTTAAATCGCACCAGCTTGAGGTATATACTCCAATAGAAGCGGGTTGGTTTGGCCGCATCCAGCTTAAACAATTGATATAAAATACAGTTGGAGGTAACCTAATAAAAAAGCCCTGAAGACTTTAAAATCCTGCAGGGCTTATAAATTTTTAAAAACTTTGGTTTTAAATTTTGCGTTTTTTAAGTGAGCACCGGTGTAGCCTTACCAACTATTGGCGGATCACTCACTTGTACCATGGTGCAGGCAGCAACTTTTAATAAAGTTTTATTTAAGCATGCTGATAACTATTATAATTTAACTGTGAATGGGTGTCCTGTGCAATGGGTAAACTTATATAAATGCTGGTTCCCTCGCCTTCCATTGGGTTTATT
>JBBSJX010000308.1:0-5245 GCA_038256825.1 Chitinophagales bacterium | reverse complement strand
TCATACTTAAAGCAGCAAAGCATTTATTTAGTTCCCGCCTTTTACGCCAATCCTTTCGGCTATATAATAAAACCCAGTTTACTGCGTTATCACTTTGCCGGAACTCTATTTACTAAGTAAGTAACCGACGTACCTTATTAATCCGTAAAAGTTAAATATAGTTCAACTACTTATGCCAGTTATTAGCGCTCATAATGTTGATAAGGAAATTTATACCATTGCGCGGTGCTTGAAAGAATTGATTGTTAATAATAATCTTGATGAGGCTCTTGAAAATATTGTAGAATGGCTGGCAGAAACGCTTAATATCAGCCGGTGTTATATTTCCGAAGCAGGCAGTGTAAAAGGATATAACAACCAGGTTTCTACCATTTACGCCGGCAGCAAAGCTTATAAAACAGCGGTGGAAATACAGGGGCAAAACCTATTTTTAAATACCAGCGAGTTTCCTCAAATACTTTCCATTTTAGAATCCAATAAAACTTTTAAAGTTTCTATTAACGATACAATAGGCGCGGGTATGTTCCGCTTTCTGCAAGCTTCCGGATTACAATCGCTTTTGTTGGTTCCACTTTTAAGCGATAAAAAATATTGGGGGTTTATTGGTTTTGGCGATTCAATAAGTCCGCGCACCTGGAGAAAAAGTGAAAACGAACTGGTTTCCCTGGCAAATGCTATTGGTTTTGCAAAAGAAAAAAACCGATACAATAAAGAAATCATCGAAAAAAACGAAGTTTATAATTCTACCTTATCCGGTTTAAAGGAGCTGGTTTGGGAAATTGATTTAATCAATCACACCACAAAAACAACCGGCGATTTAAACCTGTTTAAAAGATCGGCCCAGGCTACTGACACCCAAAATATAATGGAGCGAATTTTTTCGCTCATTCACCCCGGTGACGCGGCTAGAATTAAAACCAGGTTTGCAGAACTATTATTAAAAGAAAATAATACGGTTGAAGAAGAAGCCTTCAGGGTTTTGGATTTAAAAGATAAAAATGGAAAATACCTTTGGATTCACTCCAGGCACAGGTTAACCAAAAACAACGAGGGAATTGCAATATCCATTTCAGGCTCGTTAGCTGATATAACCGGCACCAAAGAAGTTTCGCTTGAACTTGAAAAACAAAAAGAACAATACCAGTTTTTAGTTGAAAACATTGGCCAGGTAATTTTTACACTCGACGAAAGAAGCAATTTTACCTATTTAAGCAATTCGTGGTTGCAAATGCTGGGATACCGCACAACTGATTGTATCGGACAGAATTTCATTAATTATATACCCCAGGAAGAAATCCTCCATTTCTGGAAAAGTTTCGGCAGTATTTTTTCGAATAACCAAAAAACGTTTGACCAGCAAATGCAAATGCTGGATATTAATGGCAATAAAATTTGGGTTCGCATTGTTGCCAAAAGCATTAAGGACGCCGAAAACAGGGTTACAGGGGTTTTTGGAAGTATTGAAAACATTAATAATAAATATTCATCCGAACTGATTTTAAAGGAGAGCAATGAAAAGCTTTTCACTATACTTAATAACAGTAAAGAAATTATTTTAACGATCGATCTTGAAAATAAACAGATTGAAAATGTAAACGATGCCATTTCCATTTTAGGCTATACACCCGATGAATGGATTGGCCAGAATTACAAATCGTGGAGTAATAAACAACGCAAAACTTTTCACGAGCTGATGAAACTGGCGGTGCAGGGCCAGTTACAGGTGTCCAATCAACAAATTTCTTTTTCAAACAAAAGTGAAACTGAGGTTATCACCTTTGAATTTTCTACTTCCATTTTTAGTTATAAAAACTCGCGGTATTTACTATGCGTTTTACGAGATATTAGTGAGCGGATAGTTTACGAACAAAACCTGGCAAGGTTAACCAACCAACTGAGCCACCTGATTAATAATATTGATGACGTTTACGCCATTTACGACCTGCCCACAAGCCGGTTCGAATTTGTAAGCAACAATATGGAGGCACTTTACGGCTGCTCCAAAAAAGACTTTATTAAACATGGCATCACCTGGAACGAAATTATTCATCTGGAGGATTTACCCGGAGTTAAAAAATCTATTTCATCCATTTTAAAGTCAAAAACCAAGGGCGAATTTTTTTACCGCATTACAACCCCCGTTGGAGAGGTAAAAATGATACTGGAGAAAATCACCATAGGCAAAAATGAAAAAGGGAAACCGGAAAAGCTATACATTGTAAAAACTGATTACACTCACATTGAAAACGTGGAGCGGTCGTTTATTGAAAGTGAGCGCAAATTCAGGTTTATCTCCGAAAACATCAGCGACTTCATATCCATTCACGATCCTGACTGGAATTTTACTTATGCATCGCCCTCGGTTAAAAATATATTAGGGTATGAGCCCGACGAGATTATTGGCCTGGGAGGCTTTGACCTGGTGCACCCGGATGATATGATGCGTACCCTGGATGAATTGTTGGAACCGCTGGTTTTAGAACATAAAGAAACCCAGTTACGGTACAGGCTAAAAGCAAAAGACGGCGGGTATAAATGGGTGGAAACTTATTCCAAAGCAGTACTTGATGCAAAAAACGAAACATCGTCCATCATTTCTTCAACCCGGGATGTAACAGCACAAGTAATTGCAGAAACAATGCTAAAAACCAGCGAAGAGCAGTACCGTTTGCTTTCTGAAAACAGCAATGATGTGATTGCCGTTTACAATCTCGATGGTGCTTTTACCTATGTTTCACCCAGTAGTTTGCAGGTTTTGGGCTATTCGCCCTGCGAATTGGTTGGTAATACCGTTTCAGATACTTTGGCAAAAGATCCTGATAATAAAGAATTGGTGAATAATAACATACGCCAGATAATCATTGATAGGGAAACCAAGACCTATATATATAAAGTATTAACCAAAAACGGATCGGAAAAATCGTTAGAGGTAATAATGCAACCTGTTCTTAAAAACAACGAGGTAATTGCCATACAGGCGGCCAGCCGCGATGTAACGGAAAGAGAAAAATTACTGCTGGAGCTGGAGCAGTCCTTAATTAAAGAAAGAGAACTAAACGAGCTGAGGTCTATGTTCGTTTCCACAGCTTCCCACCAGTTTAGAACACCATTAACCGTTATTCAATCAGGGGTTGAAATAATGGAAATGTACCTGGAGGATTTACCTGAAACTAAACAGGTACGCTTTAAACGCCAGTTTGGAAAAATACAGGACGAGGTGGACCGGCTGGAATTTCTGATGAACGACATTCTTTTACTAGGCAGAGCCAATGCTGCCCGCACCCCATTTAATCCTGAAGTGTTGGATTTAGTATCATTTACTCAGGATATTATTGATAATAAGTTTAATAACCGATACAATGACGACCGGAAAATATTGTTTGCCATTGCAGGTGATCCTGTAACAGTTGAATGCGATCCAAAACTGATTAGCCACTCCATTGAAAATATATTAAACAATGCCTACAAATACTCAGAATTTGGCAACCTGAATGTGCAGCTAATTTTTACAAACGGGTTTGTAAAAATATCAATGACCGACCAGGGAATGGGTATTCCGATGGAAGATCAAAAAAACTTATTTCAACCATTTTACCGGGCAACCAACACCAGCGAGATTGACGGAACCGGTTTGGGCCTTGCCATTGTTAAAGAATTTGTAGATAAGCATGATGGCAAAATAATTATTACAAGCAAATTAAATAAAGGCACCACCGTTGACGTTATATTACCTGTAAAGCAAAAATCACTCTAAATATGGAACAGCAAATTCGCATACTGGTTATTGAAGATGAGCAGAACATCAGGGAAAACATACAGGAATTACTGGAGGCTAAAGGTTATGTAATTCGCACAGCCCCTAATGGTAAACAGGGAGTGCTGGAGGCAATTGACTTTAGGCCCCACCTGATATTATGCGATGTAATGATGCCAAAAATGGACGGATTTAAGGTATTGGAATACATAAGAAAGACTTCCATTGTACAAAATACTCCTTTCATATTTTTAACGGCCCGTATTGACAAAAGCGATTTGAGGTTAGGAATGAACCTGGGTGCCGATGATTATATCACCAAGCCATTTTCGTCAAAGGAGTTACTAAAATCAATTGAAAGCCGCCTGCGCCGACAGGAAAAAGTGATTAGTGAATATGCCAAGGTAAAACACGACCTGGACACAACAGTTTTTGCAACATACTACCACGAATTTAATACCCCATTGCACGGTATTTTGGGTGGCCTTAACCTTTTAATAAGCGCAAGAGATTCTTTTACCGAGCAGCAAATGCACGAATTATTGCTTTCCATTTTTAAATCAGGATTAAGGTTAAACCACTCGTTGGCAAACCTTATGTTGTATGAGGAAATTAAACGTGCGGAGGTGTATCCTGAACTACTTTCTATGTTTAGCAATGGTATTGCTAAAGGTGCCTGGCCCAATAAAGTAAAGAATGAATTAAATACCATGGCCAGGGAAATTTATAACCGCGCTGCCGATTTACATATTGATCTGGAGCAGGTAGACATCAGTATTAACCCGGAATACTTACAGAGAATGATATTAGAATTGGTAGACAATGCACTTAAATTTTCAAAAAAAGGCCAGCAGGTTACCATAAAAGGAAAGGTTTGCGACGAAGAGTATTGCTTTGAAATTCACGACGAAGGCCGTGGGTTTAACCTGGAAAGTTTGAACGACATTATGCCCTTTAAACAATTTAATCGCAAAAAATTTGAACAACAAGGTTTAGGAATTGGCCTGTACCTGGTAAAACGCATTGTTGATTTTAACCAGGGCGAATTAAAAATTAACCCAATGGAAGGCGAGGGAACCAGCATTTATATAAGTTTACCCATTGCACAGGACACCCATTCACAGTTAAGTTATAATAGTTATCAACATGCTTAAATAAAACTTTATTAAAAGTTGCTGCCTGCACCATGGTACAAGTGAGTGAACCGCCAATAGTCGGTAAGGCTACACCGGTGCTCACTTGAAAAACGCAAAATTTAAAACCAAAGTTTTTTAAAATTTATAAGCCCTGCAGGATTTTAAAGTCTTCAGGGCTTTTTTATTAGGTTACCTCCAACTGTATTTTATATCAATTGTTTAAGCTGGATGCGGCCAAACCAACCCGCTTCGATTAGAGTATATACCTCAAGCTGGTGCGATTTAAATACAAAAAAAGGTAGTCAGATAAAATAACCCCCATTACCTTTAACTTTGCGCACTTCGTTGCAAGAAG
>JBBSJX010000307.1:0-5263 GCA_038256825.1 Chitinophagales bacterium | reverse complement strand
GTCAATAACGTGTGTAACACCATTACTTGAAATAACATTAGCAGTAGTTACTGTAGCACCGTTAATCATAACAACACCATCTTTTATGCTTACAGTTAATTCTTTACCATTAACTGTTTTTAATTTCTGTCCATCGGTTAAGTCTGCAGCTTTTAAAGCTCCTGGAACAACGTGGTAAGTTAATATAGAAGTTAAGTCGCCCTTGTTTTCAGGCTTTAATAAACCATCAACAGTACCTGAAGGTAATTTGTCGAATGCAGCATTTGTTGGAGCAAATACAGTAAAAGGACCAGTTCCACTTAAAGTTTCTGCCAGGTCAGCAGCTTTTACAGCAGCCACCAGGGTAGTATGATCGCTTGAAGCGGCAGCATTTTCAACTATGTTTTTAGATGCAACCATATTGGCACCACCTACCATTACGCCTTCTTCAGCCTGCATAGTATTTTCTTCCATTTTTGGAGCTGTCATGGTATCAGTAGTAGTATCGGAGGTAGAACTATTTCCGCATGATACAAAGGTTAGTGAAGCAATTGATCCGGCAACTAAGAGAGTTAGAAATTTGTTTTGCATGATAATTTTTTTTTATTTTTTTATTTTTTAATAGAACAACAACTAGGATAGAAAGTTCTGTTTTGCTTAAAATTATTTGTGTTAAAGAATGTTTTATTTAGATTGAACGGGCAGATGGTAGATAGTGAATTGCTTTTTGAACCCATAATACCCATTTACATTTACCTTACACTATACATCTAACCATAAAAAAAGCCACCTAAAAAAGTGGCTTTTTAATATAAATATTTAATATGTTTTCTAAACTTTTAAGGTTGATAGGTATTCATAATCCATTTTCATACTCTCTATAGAGGGCCGCGTAAAAGTTTCCTGCTCTACAATATAATGGTTCATACCTGCTTCGTTTGCCGCTTTCAGTAATTCGGCGTAATTAATTGAGCCGGTACCCACTTCGGTATTTTTAGTTTTATCCTCCTTATCCATATCTTTTACATGGCCTAATGGAAAACGATTGGGATATTTTGAAAAATAAGCTTTTGGATCCTGTCCGCCACGTACTACCCAGTACATATCCATTTCATATTTCACCAATTCCGAATCGGTATTATCCAACATGTAGTCATAAATCATTACATCGCCTACTTTCTGAAATTCAAAATCGTGGTTATGATAAGCAAACTGCAATCCTGCCTTTTTGCAAATTTCACCCGATTTATTAAAAAGGTCAGCAGTGTATTTTAAGTCGCCGCGTAAACTTTCGTCCATCCAGGAGCAGGTAAGAAATTTCTGACCGGTTTCGGCTGCTTTATCTGCCAACTCGCTAAAATTTTGTTCAAGTGTTGCCTTTTGCCAGTTGGTAGGTTTGCTGCTTTTTACGCCAGATCCTACATGACTACTGATAATGGTCAGCCCCACGTCGTCAAGCATTTTCTTAAATTCTTTCGGCTCCATTCCATAATAGTGTCCCTTCTCACCCGGAAAAGATTCTATTTCTTTATATCCAATAGTTGCTAATTGTTGTAGCGTGCCTTTCAGGTCCTTTTCCAGAACATCTTTAACCGACCATAATTGAACACCAATAGGTGCAATGGCCGTTCCAGTACTGTTTTTTGCCAGGCTGGCAGAATCATTTTCTTCACTTGATTTTTCCTGGTTGGATACACAAGCGGGCAACAAAAAGCTCCCTAAGGCAAATGCGCCGGTGTGCTTTAAGAAATGTCTTCTTTTTAACATATGTTGTCTTTTGATTTTATGAATAGACAATATAGCAATGTTTTAGGGTTTTTTAGTATGTTTAAGTTGAAAATGAACTGTTTAATAAGTTCATATGTTTATTAATTTAGTGGTTAAATAAGCTATAATATATTTTTTTCAAAAATCTAATAATCAGTAAAAAACCCATCAATCAGTTTATAGGCTTTTATACCTTAAAGATCATAGGTAGCAAACTTGTATAATACCTCTTACATTAAATTTGTAAAATAAGGAAAGTAACTATTTGCGAAAGATGGAAATCTAATTGCTAACCCCCAATTAATAAGATGATGCCAATCACAAAAAATTATCCAGGCGAAAGATGGAAAGCTTTAGAATTTGACTTTGAATTTACAAACGATTGTCGAATTGAAGTTTCGAATTTTGGCAGAATTAGAACTTTTAATATTGTTTCGGATGGAAAAATTTTAAACGGTTCTATGATAAATGGGTACCGCATAATCAGGCTGAAATTGTATAAGCCCCGCGACAATAAAAAGGAGCATTATTTTAAATCTCTTGTTCAGCAAAAGGTTAGGCTTAAAGAGAAAATTAAACTGTTGAGCAACGACCTCGAAATGAAAAAAGAGGTGGCAGATGCAAAACAACTATTACAGGGATTTCAAAAAGATTTGAGTAAAAAATTTGTAGATGATTTAAAAGAGCGGACGATTAATTATCATGCCCTCGTACATAGGTTGGTAGCTACCTATTTTTGTAAGCAGCCTTCCGAAAATCATAATATTGTTGGGCATTTAGATTATGATAAAATGAACAATAAGAGTTCCAATCTAAAATGGATGACCCCCGAAGAAAATTATGAACATCAGCAGAGCAGCCCGCATGTTATCGCTAAAAGAAATATTGTTTTTTATGAACGAAAGCCCGACTCAAAAGTTAATAAACTTACCGTAACCAAAGTGATGCTTTTAAAAAAGTTGCTAAACGAAGGCAAACCCATTAAAACATTGGTTAAACAATTTAAAATAACAGATACCCAGATATTAAGAATTAAAAGAGGAGAGAACTGGGGATACATAGATGCTGCCAATTAGTTAAAAAGAAGTTTCCCAAAATCCTTCCTGTATAATTTCAACCAGGTTATTATCGGGGTCATTAAAGTAAAAGGAATGCAAGCCATTTTTCCAGGCTTTTTCATTAAGAATGGTTATTCCGCAATTCCTAACTTTTTTTAGAGCAGTATCGTAATAATCTTTTTCAACTTCAAATGCAAAATGTATAATTCCCGTTGCGCCGTGGAGAGGTAAGTCTGTTTGGGTTAACGAATGTGTGGCTATAAAGCAAAGCAATACCGATTGACCTGCTCTGAAAAATATATGTTTACCTTCAGCAATTGTAATTAATTCCAATCCCAGTTTATCCTGGTAAAAAACCCTGCTTTTAGCTAAGTCAGTAACATAAATACAAGTTTCTTTAATTCGCGAAATTTTCATAGTTATTAATTAATATCACAAAAAGTGAAGGAATAAAGTTAGTACAGTTATAAACTATTGTATCAATAACTCATATATGTAAACGCAACCTTATGCTCAATTTTTAAAATCAACATTTATTATGACCACCCAACAAATCGTTTTAGCTTCCAGGCCAACAGGTATGCCAACCCTGGATAATTTTAAATTAGAAACTACAGAATTGCCCCCGGTTAACGATGGTGAAGTATTATTAACCGGGGTTTTTTATTCAGTGGATCCTTATATGCGGGGAAGGATGAATGATACAAAATCATATGTAGCACCTTTTAAAATAAATGAACCTATAGAAGGTGGGGTGGTAGCACAGGTAACTGAAAGTAAATCTTCTGATTTTAAAATCGGCGACTGGGTTGTTGCAAACCTTCCTTGGAAGCAACAAATAGTAGCTACTATATCCTCCTTACAAAAAGTGGATGGCACCATAGCTCCCCCACATTATTATTTAGGCATTTTGGGTATGACAGGGTTAACCGCCTATTTTGGATTATTACATATTACTCAGCCCAAGAAGGGAGAAACTGTAGTAGTATCGGGTGCAGCAGGTGCAGTAGGGGTTGTGGTGGGCCAGCTTGCAAAAAATAAAGGTTGCCGGGTTATTGGAATAGCAGGCTCGGATGATAAAATAAAAATATTAAAAACAGAATTTGGTTTTGATGAAGCCATAAATTATAAAACCACCAACGATATCAATAAGGAAATAGCAAAACTTTGCCCGGATGGTGTGGATGTTTATTTTGATAATGTAGGAGGCGAAATATCGGATGCCGTTATAAAAAATATCAACTTTCATGCACGCATTTCACTTTGTGGTCAAATTGCATTGTACAATAGTACCGAAGTGCCAGTTGGTCCGCGACTGCAACCCATGCTGCTAACTCGTAGCGTATTAATGCAAGGTTTTATAGTAAGCAATTATAAAAGCCGGTTTCCCGAGGGCATTCAGCATTTGGCTGATTGGTTACAACATGGAAAATTAAAATCAACCGAAACTATTGTGAAAGGATTTGATCAACTACCTACTGCTTTACTAGGTTTGTTTAAAGGCGACAATATTGGAAAAATGATTGTTGAGGCATAGGATTCAGTTTTTTAATTTGTTTAGTTTCATTTTCAAATTGGAGCATATTTCATATTAATTATGTAGCTAGCTGTAGTACTTTATTCAGCTCCGGTTGTGTCACTCACTTGTACGGCAGCAACACATTCTGCAATATGCTTTACTATGTATAATCAAATTCAAAATTAGGTTTCCCAACTTTTCCTCCTTAATCCAAATCGTCAGTTATAGTTTAAAAAAAAATTTATATTTCATTTGTTTGAAATTTTATTTCTTTTATATACTTTGTTTTAAATTTATAAATTGTTGAATAGGGTTACCGTAGTAGAAGAGTGCGACGCAACAAAAGCCGGCCCATTGCATTACTGATTGGATCATAAAATAACCTTATTCCTAACGGACGACTTTGAAAGTAGAAAAATTTTTAGTGAAATTTTTGTTCTTTTATTGCCTTTTTATATTTTGTGTTATTGTCGGATAAATTATAATAATTGTTAGAAATTTTAAGTACAACGATTATGTAATTTGAATGCCACACCAAAAATTCTTTTAGCTAACGTACCTTTTATTAATAATAAATTGGCAGTATCCTCCAATTTATTATTAAAGGGCATTGCGCTGATTTGACAATACTTTCTCTTTCGGATTTTGATAAGGTGTTTTAAATACCTTGAATTTATACCAATATCTACGATTGCTGCATTATTAACCGCACTTTTCCGGCTATTCAATCTTAATTATATGAAAATGTATGCAACTTATATTATGGTAAATAATTTCAATTTTACTTTGAGGAGCAATTATAAAAATAGCAGGCCCCCATAGTTATTAAAAATTTTAAGCAATTCTGTTCTTGTATTGATTAGTTCAATAACATTTAGCAGCATACAGGAATTGATATTAATGTCTTAATAATATAGAAAGCAATGAAAAAGTTTATAAT
>JBBSJX010000306.1:0-5314 GCA_038256825.1 Chitinophagales bacterium | reverse complement strand
CGCCCAGTCGTTATTCTTTGCTTACCGGTCGTTATCCTTTTCGTAGCCAGTTACCCGTTGGTGTTTTAAGAGGATATAGTAGAACGCTTATTGAAAAGGATCAGCCAACCGTAGCCTCTTTTTTAAAATCAAAACAGTATACAACCGCCGTTATAGGTAAATGGCACCTGGGTTTGGATTGGGTTCCTAAAAAAGCCCACGAGGATTCAATTAATTCAAAGTACAATACCAAAAATTTGTATGGCATCAGCGATGAAATGAATCCCGACCATATTGATTTTTCTAAACCCCCCGTGAACGGTCCACGGACGGTTGGTTTTGATTATTCCTATATACTTCCTGCCTCGCTCGATATGCCTCCTTATTGTTACCTCGAAAACCAAAAATTAACGGGTCCACTAACAGGTTATACGCCGGGCAACAAATTGGAATCAGGTTTTACCGGGGCGTTCTGGAGACCAGGGTTAACTTCCGCCGATTATAATTTTTACGATGTGCTTCCTACGTTTACTTCCAAAGCAACGGATTTTATAAGAAGTCAATCTTCAGGTAAGAAGCCTTTTTTCCTGTATTTTCCCATGCCGGCGCCGCATACTCCATGGGTGCCTGCTTCCAAATTTTCGGGAACCTCAAA
The DNA here is from genome assembly GCA_038256825.1 of Chitinophagales bacterium. Classification (GTDB taxonomy): domain Bacteria; phylum Bacteroidota; class Bacteroidia; order Chitinophagales; family Chitinophagaceae; genus Segetibacter. Next base: position 4,680 of record JBBSJX010000306.1, on the reverse strand, counting down.
GGCTGGCGAATATGGCGATTATGTTCAGCAGGTTGACGATGCTGTTGGACAGGTTTTAAACGCCCTGGATAAAATGGGAATGGCTGAAAATACCCTCGTAATTTTTTCGAGTGATAATGGACCTTACTGGCGCGAAAATATGGTACAACAATTTAATCACCAGGCTGCAGGGCCTTTGAGAGGAATGAAAGGTGATGCATTTGAAGGAGGCCACCGGGTTCCTTTTATTGTTCGATATCCAGGAAAAGTTCAAGCCAATTCGGTAAGTAAAGCCACAACAACCCTGGCAAATTTATTGGCTACCTGTGTGGATTTATTGGGCGATCATTCCGGCAAGTTCCAGGCTGAGGATAGTTATTCTATACTTCCCGTTTTAATGGGTAAAACCGATTTCGTAGTTAATCAACCTGCCATCGTCAACGTGTCCAGCCGGGGAAATTTTGATATCAGGAAAGATGGCTGGAAATTAATCGATCAGCTTGGTTCCGGAGGGTTTACCGTTCCGGCAATTATCAAGTCGGTTGATGGTGGGCCAAGAGGGCAGTTGTACAACCTGTACGAAGATCTTCATGAAGACAATAATTTATATAATCAACATCCTGAGAAAGTAAAGGAACTAACGCGGTTATTGAATCAAATCAAAAGTGCACCAGGAGGAAAACAATTTAAATAATTATGATTTGGGTTCGAACTTTTATGCTCATGGCAACATCGTTGTGTCACTCACTTGTACAGCATATTTTTATTCAGCATCAATGCTAATTAATATGCTACCGTAAAATACCTGAAATGTTATCTGCATATTTCGAATTAAAGAAAACTAAAATTGGCAATGTTTAAAGGCAGATTTAAAAATTCTTATTTTGAAAATCATCATTGCACCCGATAAATTTAAGGGAAGTCTTACCTCCTTCCAGGTTTGCGAAGCAATTCAGCAAGGGCTTTTGCAATATGGTTATAAATGTTCAATTCTTACTTTCCCCATGGCAGATGGAGGTGATGGCTTTTCTAATGTATTGCAGCATTATTTAAAAACTAAAACCATTTATTGCAAAACAGTTGATCCGCTAAACAGGCCAATGGAAGGCCATTATCAATGGGCTGAAAACGATAAGCTCGCTATTATCGAATTAGCCGTTGCCTCAGGTATTGCTTTATTATCCCAACACGAATTAAATCCATTACAAACCTCCACATACGGTACCGGCCTCTTGATAAAAGACGCCATTTTAAAAGGCGCAAAAAAAATAATTTTAGGTATTGGCGGTAGCGCTACCAACGATGCGGGGCTGGGCATACTATCTGCTTTGGGTTTCCAGTTTTTTAATAAAGAAAAGAAACAAGTACATAACCCGGCTGGCGGGGATTTGCAACTCATAAAAAATATTAAAAATCCTGAGCATCTTCCCGCAGTGGAATTGCAAATTTGCTGCGATGTAAACAATCCTTTTTTTGGACCGGAAGGTGCTGCTCATGTTTATGGTCCACAAAAAGGTGCCAATCCAGCGCAAGTCATTTTATTAAATTCCGGGCTTAAAAATTATTCTTGCATTTTAAAGGATGTTACGGGGAAAGATATAGCAAATGTGCCAGGCTCAGGAGCGGCCGGCGGAGTTGCCGGTGGCCTGTTGGCACTTTTAAATGCTGAACTAATTCCGGGTATTGAAATGGTTGTGCAGGCAAGTGAAATACGCAATCATTTTAAAGATGCTACTTTAATTATAACAGGCGAAGGCAGATTAGATGATCAGTCGTTACAAGGCAAGGTGGTTGGTACTATTGCAGGTTTAGCCCGGCAAAACAATATTCCTTGTTTAGCCTTGTGCGGTAAATTAGATTTAACCCCTACTCAAATAAATGCGGCAGGGTTAACAGCCGCATATTCCATCGCTCCAGCAATTTCAAGCCTGGATGATAGCATTGCAAATGCACACCAATATTTACAAAGCAAAGTGGTCGAAGTGATCAGAAGCTTAGCCTCTTTTTAACAATCATCACAACAAATATCGCCCACGGCAACCAGCGACGAAGTTCTGTATATCCGATACCGGCCTAAGCCTTCAACCAGTGGATTAAGTATTTTTTGGTAATCGTCAATATTAGTTTTTTCCACATTATATTTTGCAATAAATGAAAAATCGCCGGGTACCTGATTTTCTGCACTTTCTACCGGTATGCGCCACTGATTCTTCATGGGAAACATCTCAACACATAACACACTCAGGTTGGTGTTTGAAGGCAAGCCTAACGACCGCAACTTATCGCTAATCTGTTGCTGTTGAAGTGTGGCCGAACCATACCGGGTGCCTTCATCAAGCCCCACAGTTCTATCCACAGGTACATATCGCATCAACTGGGAATCGAGTAACAGGTTGCGGTTGGTGGTACCGTCTGCCTGTTTTACCTGTGCATAAAGCAGGTACCATAAGGTTGTTTGAGGCGGTTTGGCGGCAACGTTTTTTCCGTTCATTACCGCATTGGCAAATGGGGCAGTTATAACAATTTCATTCATTTGCATATTAAAGGGGCCACGGTATTTTTTTCTGAATACATTACACATAAGCGCCGGGGCCGGATGTTGTACTCCATTTACTTTTAGCGGCCTGCCATACCGTGCCTGGGCTGTAGACCACTTTTTATGTCCCACACGAATCTCATACGTAAAAAAGCCAAACAATTCATCACTGTTTGCATGAAGTTCTTTTGGCAAAGGGACTTTATAATATTTTGAATGTAAATCGTTGCCGGGTGTCATTGGCTGCATAGCAGCGAGGCCGGCAAAATCATCCACCATACCATTTATAATGATTCGTATTTTTTCGGCATTCACATTTAACGGGGGATCTTTGGGATCGTTCAGCTCAATTTCTTTATCCACCAGGCACAACATGGGGTCGGGCGCATTTGCCAAAACCCGTAAAAAAAATCCATCATTCTTATCTGCAACGGGTTCGGCCATTTCCAGCCATAAAAACCGCTCTCTTGTTTGGGTACTTGCATAATCCTGATCTGGCACATAGTCGCTTAATGCAATGCCTGCCGATAAAAGTTTGGGTACCTGGTGCGGGGCAATAGTAATGGGCAGATGTACTGGTTCGGGAATAAACTCAGGGTTCACAAGGCCAAAACTTTTCATAAGCTGCGGAACAACCCTATAGCTGACTATGATCTCATGCGGAAATTCATCTTTAGCTTTCTTTGGGTCGAAAGCATCCAAAAAAATTAGCCTTGAGTCTTGCCGGTCGGCCTCAAATAACGAATTAAGACAGGCGGTTCTGCTTACATCAATTATGCCCACCAACTCCTCGGGATTAAAATCTCTTGTAATTAAATTTTTCCATTTTCTGAAAATAAGCAGGCTTTCAGGTTTAAAGCCGTCCCATGCCCAGTCGCGGTTTAATTTGTAATCAACGGCAATTATCCAATGGTTAAAAAGTTCTGCAAGCGATGAAAAGGTGACCGATGTGGAGTCAGGCGCCAGGGAATGCCGCATTAATTTTGAGCAGCCAAATTGTACCCGACGTCCTTTATACCCTTCAAGGGTAAGGCTTGCCGCGGTGAGGTCTAATGCATCGGCCAGTCTTGAAATTTCAACCGGAGTATTGCTATTTACCAATTGTTTTTCTTTGCCCGGTATGGCAGCGGCCGTATGCCCATCGGTTTCAGGTTGCAAATAAATTGCCATAACCCCTTTTTGGATAGGAGCAAGAAGCATAGCCTCTTGCTGGGGCGATGAATAGGATGTTAGCAGTAGAGGCTTTCCTTTTGCAATGCTTTTATGCGCATAAATATTGTTAGCTTCTGCAATAAGTGGAATAAACGTAAGCCTTATTTTTCGGCTGTTAGGTAATACAAGTTCGTCTATGGGGTTACCGTTTTCTTCAAATACTTTTTCAAAATCTAATACCGGTAGGTCTTTGTAGGTGATATTTAAAACAAACGTCTTTTCAAATTCTTCTTTGTCAAAAGAAAATGTTTTCTCATACAGTTTAATAAATGGCTCTTTACCGGTAGCTGATTTGGCGTTGTCCATAAAAAGAGACTGCACCTCAACAAGCACCGTAAATTGTTCAACGTCGGGATCAGGTAAACCTATCTCGACCGCTTCTTTTTGCCCGGGAAGCAGCTTGCCCACCACATCTTTTAATTTACCGATTGGATCATTGTACTTTCCGGTAAAAACTACTGCAGGATAGTGCAACAGCGGTCTGTCGATTAATAAAGTTTGGTCCCCCGGCATTAATAAATTTTGAAGTATGCTGAGATCGGGCATTGGAACTACAGGATCGTTGATCAGCTCTGCTTCCCTAAGCCCAATATTTTTAATGCGCAATGCTGCTGCACCAACCAATCTTTTAAAAGTAAGTGTATCGATGGGTCGTTCACCCACATTAATAATTTCATCTTTTTTATCGGGCCCACCACCGGTAATGTCCATGAACCGTATTCTAAATTCATATTCGTTGCCATAAATAAGCGGCATTACATCGGCCTCGTTTTGCACAAACGGGTGAAAGGTTTTTTTAGGAATAGTATTAATCGTATTGCCGGGAAGACCGGGTTTTGCAGCCTGAACATTATCAAAGCTAAGCCTGTTTATTTCCTCAGCTTCTTTATCGGGTATAGAGATGGCCTTACCCATCCAGTTAGTAAAATACATTGGTAACCAAAAGCCCTCTT
>JBBSJX010000305.1:0-5329 GCA_038256825.1 Chitinophagales bacterium | reverse complement strand
TTTTTACATAACCCATTTTTTTAGCGGTGATAGAATCCCTAACCCATTGGGTAAATTGGCGGTATTCATTGTTGGTAATTTCTGTAGCATCCATCCAAAATCCACTAATGGAAACAGAACGGTTACGGGCACTAAATGCATAAGCTGGATCTTCATCACTTGGACCCATGTGGAAGGTTCCCTGAGGAATGTAAACCATTCCCGGAGGTTTTGGCAATGTATAACGACTGCCTGGAGAAATGCCATGCAATTGTCCATCATTGGGTAGAGAACCGCCTTTGTCTTTTTTACCAAGGATTCCGCAACTTGCACGAGTTAAGGATGCAAGGGCGATAAGTGTGAAGTAATGGTTTTTCATTTTCATAAAACAGGGTATTGGGCGACTATAAATTTTTGACAATACAAGGTTAATATTAATTTTTTTCATTTCCAATAGCCAAAATACGGCGTAATATTTCAAACGGTATCATTATTTAAATATTGTACGTTTTCAAAAAAATGGGAAACTAATTCCGCTTTATTATATCTACATACAACGGTTGAATAATCCTGAAATTATTGGGCCAGCTACCTTCAATTTTTAACATCCTGTATTGAAACGTACGCGATTCTTAAATTGGCCCCTTAGTGAAGATAAGATAATTACTTTTTTTGACTATCTGCAAGAAACATATCAAGTGCCGCCACCATTGAAGGAGTTTTAGGCTGTGGTACTTTAATCGTTAACTGAAGGCCGGCTTCTTCAACTGCCCTGGAAGTGTTATCACCAAAAGCGCCGATAATAGTGCCATTTTGTTTGAACTTCGGAGCATTATCAAATAAACTGCGAACGCCACTAGGAGTAAAAAAACAAATTACATCATACTCTTTGGTGGTGAGCACTTCGCTTACATCATTACTTTGTGTACGGTACATAAATGCAAGCGCAAACTCACAGCTATTCGTTTTTAGCCATCCTGTTATTTGACTATCCTGTTGATGTTCCGAACATACATAAAGGAATTTTTCATTGCCTTTATGCTTATTTATTACATCTATCAGGCTTTTATTGCTGCCATCAGCTCCGTAAAAAACCTTGCGTTTTCGGTAAAGAATAAATTTTTGGAGATAAAGCGCCACAGCTTCTGTTATGCAGAAATATTTGGTGTCCTGAGAAACATTGAGTTTCATTTCTTCGCACATGCGAAAGAAATGATCAATAGCATTGCGGCTGGTAAAAATAACAGCAGAAAAAGTTTGAATATCAATTTTTTGCTTGCGAAAGTCTTTGGCTGGAATGGCCTCAAGCCTAATGAAAGGATGAAAATCAAGCTCGACATCATATTTCCGACAAAGCTCATAGTATGGAGATTTATCGCTTTCGGGTCGCGGTTGAGTAATCAATATTTTCTTCTTGCCTTTAATTGCAGGTTTATTTGCACCGTTTTTTACCATGTTTAGGCTAAACTTGCGGCAAAGGTAATGAGTTTAAGAAAAAAAAACCAGTAACAGTTTGTTAATCAATAAAAGAGGGGCGATTTCAAAAGCAGCCAGGTAAATTAAAAAATGAAAAAAATTGATGTTCACCTGCTTTTGTACTGAAATATAAGAGAGATAAAACCGGTAAACAAATAAAACACCTAACAAGCACAAACTAAGAGTAAAAACAATTTCGTATACCTGTTGCTCCATAAAAGCCATGCCTATTATGAATGGCAATAAAACAATACCGATTACTTTATTAGTAGTAAAAACAATGAATATATAAGTATTGGTGGCTTCTGAAATACCTAATAACCATCCACAGAGCTTAAGCGTAACAAACTTGATAGCATAAATGGCCAACAATCCTCCGATAGAGTAAGAAAACAATATTATGAAGCTAAACTGTCTCCCAAGGTTAAAATGCTGAAACAAGAGCGTAATAAAAAGAGCAGCGCTTAAGGTGTAAAGGATATTAAAAAACAAAGACGGAAGGGGTGCATTCATCAACTGATCCCTCGTTTGCCGCTGTTTTAAAGTAGTACGAAAGAATGTCCTGAATAAATCATCCAGGTAACGTGAAAAAGCATTTTTTGAAAATGCAAAGAAAAGAAGCAAAGCTACAATGGAATAGAAAAAACCTTCCTTACCCTGCCACTCTCGGTTAGAAGCAACCAGTTTTAGAGGTTTACTAAATTTATAAAAGGAGTGACTAGAATAAACAGCAGTATCTATTCTCTTGAAAAAACTTTGCTCCTCTTCCCGTCGTAAGTTCTCATTTATTACAGAATCTCGCGAAATGCTATCTTTTACAAGCGTTAGGGCAAGTAAAGAATCTTTTTTTACAGTAGCCGAGTCTCTTTGAGGCAAACTATCCGGCAAAGATTGCGCAATACCCTTAATGGAGTAAATCAGGAATAATATAAATAAGCAGTTTTTCAATTCTGTGCAAAAATATTGTCTACAAGCTTGAAGGTTTAAAAATAGTTTACAAACCCTAAATGAACTTTTGATTGGCGGAGATTTAATTGTGTATCATCCCTTTTTCCCAACGCCAGTGCCAGATTAAAAATTCCAGCCTTGGTCTCAAACGACATTCCTAAACCAGTGCCTATATAGGTATGGCCGCGACTTCCCTCCAAAGGGTTTTTAGCCCATCCCCCATCAATAAAAGCAAAAAAATTGGAATTTACTCCGATCAGGTACCTATATTCCGCTGTGCCTACAATGTATTGCGACACATACTCGCTCTCCTCTGTAAATCCTCTTAACAATTTATAGCCACCTATTTGGAAAAGCTCATTCAAAAAATAATTGCCACTCTGAAAAAAACCAAAATTTACTCCCGTTTTTAAAACCGTTTGTTTAGTTATGGGAAAATAATGAGCAGCATAACCTAAAACACGAAATTGGTAACTATTTAATTTCATAGTGTCATATAGATTTTCATAGTCAAAATTTGGATCTTTTAATTCCAAAACCTGGTTGTTCTTCCTGATTTTTTTAGTGCCTGCTGATCCTGTTATTATAAACTCATTTCCTTTGTAAGGATTAAAACGGTAATTAGTTGCATTATAATTATAGGTAACACCAAGGTTTGTAGATTTTACATCTGCCTGCTGAGGCAACCGTTTTGCCTGTTTAATTTGAATTGTATCAACAGCATTTAAAATACTTTGACGCCGCTGAAGGAAAACCAAAGCCGATTGGGTAGCGCCCACTATATAAGATGTGCCTAGCTGCATATTTATATTTACAAAACTGCTGTCTTTACGAAACATGTCAAACGCAAAATTTAAACCTACAGCAGATTTAAACACAAAGGGCTGATCGAAAAGAAGGTTAAGCCTTGGCGATTTTATTTGAAGTTGTTGCCAGTTCAATCCAATAGTCTCCCCTGAACCGAGTGAATTACGTAGTAAAATATTTGCCTCACCCGTTACTAAAAATTTCTTGTCCTCGTTTGTATTAGAATTGGGCAAAAAACCAATTAAAGCATTGATCTGACTGCTTTTTCTGGGTTTTAGATACAGATTTAAAACAGAGCCCGTTCCCTGAAGTGAAACGCTGGAAGGCTTCTCTTCTTCTACGAAGCTGATATTTTTAATTTTTGCTGAAACCTCTAAAAGCTTCTTCTTGCTATAAATACTCCCATTTGGCAAATCAAGGTACCGCTGTAAAAAATCTTTACTGATCTTTGCCTCCCCAAAAATGCTGATGCTGTCTATTTTATAGATTTCACCTCTGTCTATTTTTAACTGTGCTTCAGCTTCATCTTCTTTTAAAACCATACTATCTAAAAAAACTCTGGCAAAGGGATGGCCTGTATTTTCGAGATAATTTAATATTTGCTCCTGCCACGAATTTATTGTTGTTATATCGAGGGAAGCACTTTTAAAAGAAGTTTTTGGCCAATGTAAAGCAGAAAGTATGTCTTCATCGGTAGGAGAGGTTTTTATATTTGTCCATTTATATTTTTGACCAACATATAAGTGAACAAAGGCTTCAGTGGAATCCTGCCTCATACTGTCAACAGATGCAGTTACATATCCTTTTTTTTTAAGAAGCTCTGTTAATTCATATAAATAGGCACTGCCTTCTAATCGGGAAGGAAATTGATCTTTAATCCCAACTCTTTCCGTAGCTGTAGAATCTGTATCTATAAATGTATAATGAACCCTGTAAGTTTGTGCGCCTGACTCTCCTGCAAGCAGGATTAACAAACAAACTATAAGCAGGAGTTTTAATTTAGGCATTGGATTCTAAAAGTATTTCATTCAGACGTATCAATATAAACGAAGTTGGCAGGAATTTATTTGCACATCCCTTTCTGTAAGCAAGCTTGCAATTATTGTAATTTTCATTTTTCCACCTCTTTGCTTTACAAAGAGGAGTTGATAGACGCTATAAACAAGGAAATTGATCTTCAAAAAAAATTTCTGGAAGATGAGGTAATTCAAACTATTTATTTCGGTGGAGGTACGCCAAGTTTATTGGAGATAAAGGATTGCAGATTGATCCTCGACAAAATTCGTAAAGAATTTAAAGTTTTACGCCTTGCAGAGATCACACTTGAGGCAAACCCGGACGATATAACAAAAGAAAAATTGTTTGCCTGGAAAGAAGAAGGAATAAACCGCCTGAGCATAGGCATCCAATCTTTTTTTGAAGAAGACCTGAAATGGATGAACAGGGCGCATAATAGTAAGCACGCAGTTGACAGTTTGCATTTGGCAACAAGTGCTTTTGATAATATTTCAATTGATCTTATTTATGGAACACCCTTGCTTACCGACAAAATGTGGCAGCAAAATGTAGACACGGCTATTTCTTTATCAATACCACACCTTTCCTGTTATGCATTGACTGTAGAAGAAAAAACGCCGTTGCACAAACAAATACTTTTAAATAGAAAGGAAAATGTTGATGCTGATAAACAAGCCCGCCATTTTTCTCAATTGATGATTGCTTTAAAAAGAGAAGGGTATGAACATTACGAAGTTTCCAATTTTTCGCTCCCAGGTTTCAGAAGCAAGCATAACTCATCGTATTGGAGGGGAGAAAAATATCTGGGCCTTGGCCCCTCAGCGCATTCCTATAATGGCGTTGTTCGAAAATGGAATATTGCCAATAACAATAAATACATAACTGCTATAAATAAAGGTTATGTGGAAACCGAAACGGAAACATTGACACAGTTGCAAATGCTTAATGAGTACATTATGATATCGCTGCGTACCATGGAAGGAATGGACCTTGAATTAATATCTAAAAAATGGGGAGCTGATAAGATTAAAAAAATGGATAAAAAGCTTTCTCTTTTTATAAATAATAAGCTCCTGGTTCAACAGAGTAAAACTGTGCAGTT
>JBBSJX010000304.1:0-5344 GCA_038256825.1 Chitinophagales bacterium | reverse complement strand
TGTAATAAATAGTGATGGAATCTTTCAGGTCATCCCTTCTTTTAAAACCGGTATCCTGTCGGTTGGCCTTGGGTATTACCCTGCCGTTTCTGTCGTATTGCACATTGGGGTCGGGGGTCGATCCCGGCCGGTTTAAAACAGGTCGGTTTTGTGCATTCAAATTAGCCACACCAGCCAACAGCGATACAAATAAAATAATACAGAAATGTAGGTTGGCTTTATGGTTCATTTAAATAATCTGCTATAAATAAGACACCGCAAAGTAACGGCAATCCTTTAAACAAAAGCCTAAATATGGCTGACGCCAAACAGCATACCTTTCGTTCACTACCAGTAATCAACCCCAATATTTCAATAAGTAATTTTTGGTTACCGGCGGCAAATCTTTACCGGGCTTTACTTGCGTCGCACTCTTGTACTATTGGTAATTCTATTCGCCCAAACACATTTACCTTTTTCTGAGCAGGATTTCATTTTTGGGCAAATAGATATAATATTCAATAATTATAAACTTTCTACCAGGAGGGTAAATATGGCGGTGAGTTTTGGTTCAGCATCTTTAGCTGCCTGCAATACTTCCTCATGAGTAATGGTATTTTCTTCTTCGCGAATACCTATATCGGTAATTACACTCATGGCAAAAACCTTCATGCCACTATGCACGGCAGCAATCACTTCCTGTACCGTACTCATACCAACAGCATCGCCACCTACCAATTTTATCAAGGCGTATTCAGCACGGGTTTCAAAAGTTGGCCCGGTAACCCCGGTATATACCCCGGTATGCAGTGGTATTTCAAGTTTTTCGGCTATGGTTTTTGCTTTAGCAATCAGTTCATAACTATAAGGCTCGCTCATATCCGGAAAACGGGGTCCTATGGCTTCATCATTTTTGCCAATTAAAGGGTTTATAGTAAAAAAGCCAATGTGATCCCTTATGATCATTAAATCACCCACCTGAAAACGCTCATTGGTTCCACCGGCTGCATTCGAAATTAAAACGGTTTCAACACCTAACATTTTCATAACCCTTATAGGATAACAAACCTGTTGGGTAGTATATCCTTCATAATAATGAAAACGACCGGCCATTGCCACCACTTTTTTACCTCCAAGCTCGCCAAATATCAACCTGCCACTATGGCCCTCCACAGTGCTAACCGGAAAGTGTGGTATATCACTGTACAAAATTTCTTTCTCAACCTTAATTTCATTTATAAAACTGCCCAATCCACTGCCTAATACAATACCTACAGGCACAGGAGTGTGGTAAATGTTTTTAATATAATCTGCGGTCTCATTAAGTTGCTCTAAAATAGATGACATAAATTTTTGTAATTAAAGGGAGCAAAGATAATAGTTAGCCCTTATGGTAAATCTAATTGCATTATTTGATCATAATATCGAGGTAGCCTAAGCAAACATTTTAGAATCCACTTCATACCTGTTTACTTCCGCTATTTGAAAGCCTTAAAAAATCAAGGTGGATTTTAAAAGCTCGATTTGTAATTCAACTATCTTCGCTGCAAAATCTTCGCTTATGAATTTGCATGAATACCAGGCTAAAGAACTTTTAAAAAGATACAATGTTCCTGTTCAGGAAGGCATTGCAGTAGATAATGTAATGGCTGCTGAAGAAGCCTACAGGCAGATAAAAAATGATACGCAAAATAACTTTGCTGTTGTAAAAGCCCAAATACATGCCGGTGGACGTGGTAAAGGTAAAATTGTAGGAACGGAGCAACGTGGTGTAGCAGTAGGTAAAAGCCTGGAGGATATCACCAATATTTCAAAAGCTTTATTAGGTGGTACACTGGTTACCATTCAAACTGGTGAAGCAGGAAAAAAAGTAAACAAAATTTTAATTGCACAGGATGTTTACTACCCCGGGCCAAACGAAACCAAAGAGTTTTACCTGAGTATTTTGCTTGACCGTGCAAAAGGTGAGAATGTTATTATGTATAGTACCGAAGGTGGAGTGGACATAGAAGATGTTGCACACAACACCCCTGAAAAAATATTTAAAGAGTGGGTTCACCCAGGTGGCGGATTGCAAGGTTTCCAGGCAAGAAAAATTGCTTTTAATTTTGGCTTAAGCGGCGAGGCATTTAAAAACATGGTAAAGTTTGTTATGAACCTTTACAATGCCTATGTTGGATTGGATTGCAGTATGCTCGAAATAAATCCATTATTTAAAACCAGTGATGAAAAGATAATAGCCGTTGACTGCAAAATGGGCCTTGATGAAAACGCCTTAATGCGTCACAACGATCTTGCTGCAATGCGGGATGTGAACGAAGAAGATCCTACCGAAGTGGAAGCAGGCCAGTTTAACTTGAATTTTGTAAAACTGGATGGTAACGTAGGCTGCATGGTTAATGGTGCAGGTTTAGCAATGGCCACAATGGATATGATTAAATTAAGTGGTGGAGAGCCAGCAAATTTTTTGGATGTAGGCGGTACAGCAAATGCTCAAACCGTTGAAGCTGGGTTTAAAATCATTATGAAAGACCCTAACGTAAAAGCCATCCTGGTAAATATTTTTGGTGGTATTGTGCGTTGCGATCGTGTTGCGGCTGGTGTAATTGAAGCCTATAAAAAAATGGGCAATATTGATATTCCTATTATCGTTCGTTTACAAGGCACCAATGCAGTTGAAGCTAAAAAATTAATTGACGAAAGTGGCTTGAAAGTACAATCAGCCATTTTATTAAGCGAAGCTGCGGACCTTGTAAAGAAAGCAGTTGCCTAATAATAAACACTTTTAAAAAAGATCTCATCATTTTATTATGATGGGATCTTTTTTTTATTGTTAAAACATTTGAAAGCCATCATCCTTCAATAAATTTTTCTAAATCGCGCGGAGATCCAAATAATAACATTACATCACCGGCCAGCAGTGTAGTATCCCTGGGAACTATGCCTACCACCTGCAATTCACTTTTACTCCTACCAAAAACATTTTTTTGTAAAACCTTTTTCAATAAGGTTACCAATACTAATTTGTATTTTGCTTCTAATTGCAAATCCGCAATAGTTTTGCCTATATACCTGTTTGGCGCATTTACTTCAAGCAACCGGTAATTAATATTAATCTGGAAAGAATCTACCACATCCGGTTGGTCTAATTTTAAGGCAAGCCTTTCAGCAGAGGAGGCTTCCGGGTATACAAACTCAGTAATATCCATGGCTTCCAATACAATTTTTTGCAGGGGTGAGGTTACCCGGCAAATAATTCTTTTAACTCCCATTTGTTTTATTAGGGCAGTTACCATAATATTTGCACCCTCATTCTCCCCTATACCTACTATAGCCGCATCAAGGTCGTTTATGGGCAACTCCTGCACCGCATCGCTATTAGTAGCATCTAACGCTATAGCATGGGTAACACGATGTTTATACTTATCAACCAGGTCAATTTTTTCATCAACCCCTATTACTTCGTGCCCCAATTCAATCAGTTGCTCCGATAAGGAGGCTCCAAAATTTCCGAGTCCAAAAACTATAAATTTCATTGTGCTATTTTTAAAATGCAATATCTTCAGTTGGATACCGGTAATGTAGTTGCTTGCTTTGCCGCACTAAAATTACCAACAAGGTAATGGCTCCTACCCTGCCAATAAACATAGTCATTATTAATACCATTTTACTAAATGTACTTAACTGGTCGGTTATCCCTAATGTTAACCCCACCGTACTAAAAGCAGAGAACGCTTCAAACGCAATTTTTATTAATCCCTTATCACTATCGTTTATTGAAATGGCAAAAACGGTTAGCCCAATAATTAATAACGAAAGCACAATAATTGCAAATGCCCTGCGGGTAGATTGAAAAGAAATTTCTGAACGAAAAAATTCTGTTCGGTCTTTACCACGCAGAATGGAAATCATATTAAGTATTGCCACCCCGGCAGTGGTCGTTTTAATACCACCACCTGTTGACCCCGGTGAAGCACCAATCCACATTAACAAAAGGTAAATCATGATCATTGGTAACGACATGGTAGAAAAATCTACTGTGTGAAAGCCTGCAGTACGGGCAGTGACACTACCAAAAAAACCGGTAGCCAGTTTTCCTGCTAAAGTTGGGTGTTGTAACAACGTTGCTGATTGCTCAAAAACGAGGTACGACACAAAACCAATAACGATTAAAAAACCACTAACCACCAAAGCCAACCTTGAATTCAGCATGATTACATTGGGAAAATAAGAGCGTTTTAAATTGCCTGAGAGAAAATTGTATAAGTTGGAAGCCTTTATTTTAACCAGCCGGTACAGGTTAAAAACGATTGGGAAACCCATTCCTCCAAGTATAATCAATAAAGCAATGAGCATTTGTAATGTATAATTGAACCTGATTACGGGTTGGTTTAAACCATCAGCATAGGTTGAAAACCCCGCATTACAAAACGCTGATACTGCATGGAAAACGGAAAAAAATAATTTATCAATCTTTCTTTCAAACAAGCCATCATCCAGCGAAAGATAAATGCCTGCGGCGCCAATCATTTCAAAAAGCAAGGTGATAAATACCACCTGGTAAATAAAATGCATGATGTTGCTCGCTTTGCTCCTGCTCATATGGTCGGTAAAGGCCAGTTGTGCTTTAAACGAAGTATTACCAGCCATAGCATAAGCCAATAATCCCGCAAAGGTCATAAAACCCAGGCCACCTGTTTGTATTAAAAGCAACAAAATAAACTGGCCAAAAGGTGTAAAATGAGTACTGGTGTTTACCACGGTAAGTCCTGTAACACATACGGCACTGGCCGAGGTAAAAAAAGCATTGATATTTGAAGTAGGCGTATACGCCGCGTTGGGCAGCTTAAGCAAAAAGGCCCCTAATATTATCAACAAACTAAAGCTGCCAATAAATATAACCCCGGGGCTGGTTGCACGAGAATAGATTATATGAAGAAAATAAGAGATTTCGGAAATAAATCCCACAATAATCCCCATGTAAAGAAGCATTTTATAAAACAAAAACCTATTGGAATCAGTATTTACTATGTTGGTTTTAAGGGGAAGGATCGAAAAAGTAAGAAATAAAATATATAAGTAAACAACCAGCCCAAATAAACGCACCCAGAACTTCTTTTTACTAAACAACTCTAAAAGTAGCCGCAGGGTTATTAAAAAACTGATAATGTAAAATAAGGTTTGCAACCAAAAATTAATACCGGCGCCGTTGCTGCGAAATGGTTTAAAACCAAACTCGTAAACAACAATACTTACACAAATTAAAAGTATAATGGGTACGGCGGCACCAATCCAACCCAGCAGTTTATTGTTCCAGCTATGTTTTATAAAAGTTGTTTTTTTACCGGTTTGCAATCCCCAACGC